>JBDTAI010000138.1:0-11634 GCA_039924685.1 Ktedonobacterales bacterium | reverse complement strand
CAGCGATTTGGAGGACCACTATGGGGCAGCAGCAACCACAAACACAGCAACGCATCAGCAACTTCGATCACTCGCTCGTCACCTCGGCGTTCGATCTGCCTGAGCATACGGTCGTGCGCAACTATGGGCTGGTGCGCGGCATCATCGTGCGTTCACGCAGTGTGGTGGGCAGCATCGGCGCCAGCCTGCAACAGCTCGTCGGCGGCAACATCAGCCTCTATACCGAACTCTGCGAGCGTGCGCGTACAGACGCCTACGAACTGATGATTCAGCATGCCGCACAGGTGGGCGCCAACGGCATCATCGGCGTGCGCTACGACGCCACCGAGATCACTCCTGGCGTCACCGAGGTGCTCTGCTACGGCACGGCGGTCACAGCCGTTCCCAAAGACCAATAGCCAGCCAACAGTGCAGCTATTGTGCGTGTAGTATGCTACGCCTGCTCGTTCGTAGCGCGAGGAGTGGGCGCCTCTATTGCGCACAGGGCGAGGGTGCGCCCTCTGCGGCAGGCTGGGAGGGCGCGCATGCTCGTAGGCTTGCTGGTGGCGCTGCGTACACACTACCCGGCCGGCTTTCCACCACGCAAGTTCATCCCCTGACGACGCTCTGGAATTGGGACAGCGTTAGCCATACATCGTCGAATTGGCCTGGTGTGTGGTGGTGTGTGGTATAGTACGAGAATGCGGGGTGTGGAACAGCGATTGTCGTTCGTGACACCATCCAGACACCGCCCATGTATGTGTCTTTCATTAGAGCCTGTCAAAGACTTGACATTGAGTGCGCTGACGTCCTGTAGCATCACACAGGACACCAGACACCGGACACCGGACACCGGACACCGGACACCGGACACAGGACATCGGCAACGAGTCAGCTTGCGTCACTGTTTGGTAGCGCACATGTGACGCCGGACAGCGGCTCCTGGCTCCGCTGATCGTACAGTCTTCGGCGTTTCGCCGACTTGACGTCACGTTCATAACAGGCTCCAGTGCGTTGCAGAGCGCAATCTCAGCGCAAAATGCGGCTGATTGCAGCTCAACATGAACTGGTGGTTTGCGATGACGCCCTCACGCCCTCACGCCCTCACGCCCTCACGCCCCAGGCCGAAAAACTGCGGCGTCAGAAAATAGCAGCACACATAGGTCGGCGCTACGCGGACAATACAGTCATTCGTGAATGGACAACGAGGTGTAGAGATGGCGAACAATGAGCAACTATATGATCTGGTGGTCATTGGTTCGTCGGCAGGCGGCATTGAGGCATTGGCCTTGCTTGTCTCTACGCTGCCTGCTGATTTTCCCGTTCCGCTGGTGATCGCGCAGCACCTCGATCCCAGTCGCGCCAGCCACCTGGGCGAGATTCTGAGCCGCCGTAGCCCTCTTCCCGTGCAGACGATGACCGAGAGCGGCCAGCAACAACTCGCGCCGGGTGTCGTGTATGTCACACCTGCGGACCGTGACATCGCAATTAGCGATGGCGCGTTCCATCTGCACACGCGCGCGACTCGCAATCCCAAACCCTCAATTGATCTTCTTTTGAGCA
Source organism: Ktedonobacterales bacterium (assembly GCA_039924685.1). Lineage (GTDB taxonomy): Bacteria > Chloroflexota > Ktedonobacteria > Ktedonobacterales > JADMIN01 > JBDTAI01. Next base: position 10,092 of record JBDTAI010000138.1, on the reverse strand, counting down.
GCGCCGCGTCCGCCTATGGTGAGCGGCTGATTGCGGTGGTGCTGACCGGCGCCGGTTCAGATGGCGCGGCAGGGGCGCGTGAAGTCAAGATCGCCGGGGGAACGGTGATCATAGAGAATCCCGAGACCGCCAGCTATCCATCAATGCCTGCGTCACTGGCGCCTACCACTGTAGACATCGTGGCCAATCTGGATCAGATCGGTCCGCTGTTGCGCGATCTGCTGGGCGGTCTCTACGTTCCGCGACGCCCTGACGTCATCGAGACGCTTCAGACACTACTGGAACAGGTGCGTAGCCACAGCGGCATAGATTTCTCGCAGTATAAGGAGCCCACCATCTTGCGGCGTCTTCAGCGTCGCATGGTGGCCACCGGCGCACTCACGATACCTGAATACAAGGATTTCTTGCAGCGCCATGCCGAGGAGTATGGGCGACTGATTGCCAGTTTCTTGATCAATGTCACTGAGTTCTTCCGGGATGAGCAACTCTTCACATATCTGGGGGAACGGGTCATACCCGACATGATTGCACGGGCGCACGACCGCCAGGGCCACGAACTCCGTATCTGGTCGGCGGGATGCGCCACTGGCGAAGAAGCGTATTCACTGGCGATTCTGCTAGCTGAGGCGCTGGGTAACAAGTTGACGCACTTCCAGGTCCGTATTTTCGCAACAGATATAGACGAAGATGCAGTAGCTTTTGCCCGGCGGGGCATCTATTCAGAGGCGGCGCTGGCGCAGATGCCAGCCACACTCAAGAACCGCTATTTCTCGGCTGTCGAGGATGGCTATGTGGTGACACAACTCATACGCAGCTTCGTCGTCTTCGGCCAGCATGATCTCGGTCAGCGCGCTCCCTTCCCGCACATAGACCTTGTCCTCTGCCGCAATGTGCTGATTTATTTCACAGTCGAGTTGCAAAAACGTGCCTTGCAACTCTTCGCCTTCTCCCTCCGCGATAATGGCTATCTGGTGTTGGGCAATACTGAGACGGTGAGCCCGCTGGCCGCCTATTTCAAGCCCGACCAGCCGCATCTCAAGGTCTATCGTCGTTTTGGTGAGCGCCTGCTAGCGCCGCCCATGCGCCTGAAAGAGTCTGTGCCAATGTACAGCGCGACGCCTGCATTGACACTGATTGCCTCACAAAAGCAAGGCGACCACCAGCACATGCCAGAAACCGAGCGAATGCCGGGACACACATCGCGTGAACTGCTGGGAACGCAACTCCTCAGTCTGTCTGTCGGCGTAGTGGTCATTGACCGCAATTATGACGTTCAGGCCATCAATAGCGCAGCGTACCGTCTGCTGGAGATCACCCGTGTGGCTATTGGCAAGGATTTGTTGCATCTTGCCGCACAAGTCCCTACGGCGCCTCTGCGCGCCATCATTGATAAGGTCTTCGCCAACCGACCTACGTCTCTCGAAGAGGTAGAGACAATAGTTGAGACGACGCAAAGCGTGCGACGACGGCTGCGCGTGACCTGCTATCCGTATTCTGGCGAGCGCGCGCCGACTGCGCAAGCGCCGACCGTCGAGTCAGTGGTCCTCTTGATCGCCGATGTCACTGTGCGCTCGCGTCGTCGGCTCACACCTGGGAACGTGGAAGGCCAGAGCAGGCGTCTTCCTGAGGGTGCAGCCGCACAAGCGCTTGGGGAGGACGCTGCCACCATCAGTAGCGGGGAGGCGTCGCCACGGCGAGACAATGCCGCTGCGATGATACGCAAGCTGCGCGCAGAAAACCAGGAATTGCGGACGAGAAATCTTGAGGCGCTGCGCGCCAACGAGGAGTTGCTTGTCGGGCAGGAAGAGATTCAGGCGTCAAATGAAGAGGTCAAAACCCTCTACGAAGAGATGCAGGCGAGCAATGAGGAACTTGAGACCCTGAACGAAGAGATGGAGGCGACGGTCGAGGAGTTGCATGCGACCAATGAGGACCTTCAGGTGCGCAGTGAGGATTTGCAGCGTATCGCACAGGAACGTGAAGAGCAACAGCAGGCAAGTGAGCGCGAGCGGGCGCGTCTAGCGGCGATCCTGTTGAGTATGGCCGATGCGTTGCTCGTGGTGGATGCAAATGGGCAAACTGCGCTGACCAATAACGCCTATCGTCATCTCTTTGGCGAAGCTGGCATCCCGCTGCCGCTGGAGGACCCGGATGGACGCCCGTTCGCGGTCGAAGATACGCCTCAGCAGCGCGCCAGCGCAGGCAAACCATTCAGCATGGATTTCACACTGCCTGATGCAGACGGTTCCCGACGCTGGTTCGAGGCGCGTGGGCAACCGATCATGAATGGCGCTACATTCTGGGGTGGTGTCGTGAGCATTCGAGACATCACCGACCAGAATCTGCGTCATCTGCAAGAGCAATTCCTGGCGATGGCAAGCCACGAACTGCGCACGCCCATAACCACCATACAGATGGCGCTCCAGCTTGTGGCCCGACAACTCGCCCCCAACAAGGAAGAACGGCCAGCGCAGCTCGTTGGCATCGCGCTCACACAGGTGGGCCAGTTGCGGCTGATGGTGGATGATCTGGCGGACCTGGGTGGCATTCGGCGCGGTGAACTCACATTGACGCTCCAGCCGCTGGATTTGTCAGCCTTGCTGAACCAGGTGATCGCAAGCATGCGCGTGAGAGAATTCGATGGCGCGGATAGCCCGGCGCAGCTTCCGCGTGAAGAGCGCCGGATTGTGTTTCAGGAAACACCAGCAGGCGAGCCTGTGGAGATCGCAGGCGATCCACAACGGGTGGAGCAAATCGTCACGAACCTGCTGAACAATGCGATAAAATATGCGCATGGGAGCGCCAGGAGTGATGTGCGCTTGCGCCAGTTGGATGATATGGCAGAGATTGAGGTGCAGGATTATGGCCCAGGCATTCCACTCGCCACCCAACCCCAACTCTTTTCGGCGTTCTATCAGGTGACGCGTACTAACTCTGCAAACCGGGGCGGTGTTGGGCTGGGGCTATTCATTGTTCAGTCATTGGTAAAAGCTCATGGTGGTAGCATCAGCGTACGCTCTGAAGAGGGGAAAGGAGCCACATTTGTTGTGCGCCTCCCTCTGCTGCATGCGTTCGCAGCAGGCTCCAGGACAACCAATCAACTGGAAGAAACCCAGCGCGACTGAGCGCATCTACTGACGTCGAAATAGCAACAGAGCGTAGCGATACTTTAGAGAAATAGACTACGCAGGCGGCGCCAGGGGGCAGATACGAAGGATGCTGAAACGGTGCGCATGGCCGTATGGGAAGCGCGTAAATGGCGCGACACCTTATGGACAAACATCCTGGATGCGCTGCGCGAACGTAACCCTGACGCCGCCGCTCACGCATGGGCGGCGATTCACAGTGAGCAGGTCGTCATGCTGCATGGCGCATCGATCCGTGCGGCGGCGCTCGCATGGCCTCACCTGGATCATCAGGCGCGAGCGGACTGGCTGTGGGCCTGTCAACTGGTGCAGCAAACGTGGATCAGTGGCAACCTGCCCAGCGCATGAGTGGACACGTTAAGGAACGCTGGCGCAGCAGACAGCCGCCACACCACACCCCAGATAAAACACAATGAGCCAGTGCGCGTGTAGACACTGGCTCATTGATGATCATGCGCTTGTCCGCGCGAGCGCGGCTTAATGCAAGTTAGTTCGAGAAGATGCGGAAGATGTTGCGGCCCTTGCCGTCGTCCTCGCCCGGTTGCGAAGGCGTGTTGGGCGCCGCGCCGTTGCTCTGGCCGGGGCCATAGTAGCCGCCGTTGTCGTTCCAGCGGGGCGCGACACTCGGCACTGGCGCCGTCGGGTTCTCTTCCGAGGCGTTACGCGGCGCGTTGTTGCGATTGCTCAACCAGTCTGGCACCCCAGCGCCTGCCCCTGCGGGCGCGGCGGCCTGCCGGGGAGCGCCTGCCCCTCCGCCAGCGGGAGCCGGTGTGGAGGAGAGCCGCTCGTGATCGATCCAGTCATACGCGCCGCTGAGGGCATGCTCGCACCATGTCGAGTAGTCCTTCGGAGCCAGGCCGGTGCGCTCGAAGTGATCGAGGCGGCGCATCGTGAGAACGATCCAGTCCTCGCCCTGCTCCACCATGCGATCAAGCAGGTCCATGCCGGTCACGCCACTGCGGTGCAGCCGCTCGATGGCGGATAGCTCCTGTGGCGAGGGACGATATGAGGCTTCTTTGGCGTCGTTGTCGCGCAACTCTGAACTCAGGCTGGCCATCGTCTGGTCAAGCTCCTGCGTCACGCGATTGACATACCAGGCCATATAGCTATCGGAGACGCGCTGCATCGCCTCAAGGGGAATCTGCTCATAGAGCTTCGTAACTGCAGCCGGATCGGAGGCCATTGCCTACACCCTTTCTGCCACCACACGCGCCGACGCTCGCCTGTTTGCCCATCTGTGGGCGCTCGCCATCGGGTCGCTGCTCTGCCGCGCTGGTGTGGTCAGTTTCTTGACGTGATCGTATGTATATGGTGTGCCATCGCCCGGAGCGGACTTCAGTCCGCAATCCGTCGCGTGCTCCGGCGCCGTAGTGCCGAGCGCGCCAGCCCACAACCATAGTGTGTCGTTAGTCCTGGTCTTCGCGCTGACGGCGCTGCAACCAGCCACCGACGGAATCCGTCGCCTGCCCCGAAGCGCCCGGTTGGGCGGACGTTGCAGACCGTGGAGATTCCTGTTTGCCCGAGAGATCGCCGGAGCGGCCTTGTGTTGTCGTCGTTGACATGGCCTGCATCTGCGCCAGCGGATCGCCGGGAATCTGTTCCGCCCGCGCCAGCAGACTCGCAACAACCGCGCTGTCCGCAGCCGCAGCAGGTGTGGCAGCGTTGGCGACAGACGCAGGGGCGCCACTTCCCCTCGCCATCGCAGGACGGGTGGGAGCGGCGGTTGCGACGCTAGGCGCGGGCCGAAGTTGGTCCGGGCCTTTATCCAGTTTTGGCAGGGCCGCCTTGATCACGTCAATGTTGCTGAGTTTGTTGCCGTTCTGCGTGAAGGCCAGCAGCGCCGTGATAACCGGGTTGTCAGTTTCTGGCAGGCTGGTCTGTTGCGTCGGCGCCATCTTCTGCACGCGCGTGCGCTCAACTTGCAGCGTGTTGATCTGGTCGCGCAGGCGTCGCCCGATCTCCTGATGATGCAGCCACAATTTGTACTTGCCCATGATGCTTCAATCTTCCCCTCGCCCGAATCACGGAGCGAGCCGCCTCTCAAACGCACTCGACGCCGGATTGTGTTGGCTCGTGTTATACGGTCGGACGCCCCGCGCCTCCCATGCCCATCGTCGCGTCGCCAGTCCAACTGCCGCCCGTTGCTCTCAGTTGTTACAAAAGTCAACGGGTTGGCCCGACTGATCCGCGCCAGTATATCATAGGAGGCCACTAAGGGCAATCGCTACCCAGGAACCGATAGCCCGATTACCTTATAGACCTCTCCTTCGACACCTCTCCCTGTGGGAGAGGTGTCGAAGGAGAGCGAGAACGGCGCCTCAGCCTCTGGCGCCGCTCCCCTGCGAGGGGAGCGGTTGGGAGAGAAGTCACGCCTCAACGCCCAGGGCAGCGGCGTCGAGCGGACCATAGGCGGTGAAGACCTGGCGCTCGGTGACGGGGTAGCGATCCAGCACGCGGCGGATGTCGGCCAGCGTGACGGCCTCGATCTGCGCCATCTCATCCTGGATGCTGCGCACACGCCCCTCGGCCACCCAGGTGAAGGCGAGGTCTTGCATGCGACTGAAGGCGGAGTCCCCATCCAGCACGGTGCGACTGACCAGCTTGTCTTTGGCGCGGCGCAGTTCGTCTTCCTGCACACCATCTTCTTGCAGGCTCTTCAACTCTGCCTTGACCAGCTCGAGCACGGCGGGCGCGTGATCGGGGGTGGTGCTGATGAAGGTGAGCAGCATGCCGGTGCGGTCGAAGGGTGAGAGTGAGGCGCTGGCCGACTCCGCCAACCCCTTCTGATAGATGTTCCAGAAGAGTCGCGAGCCGACACCATCACCATAGGCCATCGCGGCAAGCTGCGCGGCGTAGAGATCATCATCCTCGAAGCTGACCGACGGGCAGGCCAGCAACATCAACTGCTGCTTCTGCTGCGGCTTGACCACCACATTCACCGCGCCCGCTACGGGTGGCAGGATTTGCTGGGCTTCGCGGCCCACTTCGCCACCGCTCCATGCGCCGCACTTTTCCTGCGCCAGCGCCAGCACCTGATCGGGGTCGAAGTTGCCTGCGATGGCGAGGATCATGTTGTTGGCGGCGTAGCGGCGCGCCTGATAGGCTTGCATCTGCTCCACCGCCATCGCGCCGATGCTCTCTTTGGTCCCCAGCACATCATGTCCCAGCGAGGTTCCAGTGAAATAGGTCTGCATCAGGCGGCGATAGGCCTGTCCGCTGGGCGCATCCTCGGCGCGTGCGATCTCTTCGAGGATCACATTGCGTTCGAGCGCGAAGTCCTCGCCATCCAGACGCGGGCGCATCATGTCGCTGAGGAGGTCAATCGCGTTGGGCAGGCATTCGCCGAGGATGCGCGCATAGAAGACGGTCTGCTCGACCGAGGTGAAGGCGTTGAACTCGGCGCCCATCAGGTTGAAGTCGAGCGTGATGCGCTCGGTGTCGCGTGTCTGGGTTCCCTTGAACACCATGTGTTCGAGGAAGTGCGAGACGCCATAGAGTGCGGGATCGTGTTCGTCGCGGGCGCCCGTGCGCACATGGAAGCAGACCGCGACCGATTCGAGGTCCGGCATGCGCTGGCCGAGTATCTGTAAGCCGTTCTCCAGTGTGTGGATGAAGAACGGGGATGTATCACTGGTGGGAGTTGTCGCCGTAGGAGTCGCCATGCCGCCTGCTCTTTCGCTAGTGGGGAGGATTCGGAGTCTATCTGGGATGATAGCCCGCCCGGCATGGCACTGTCAACGCGCGCCTCTCACACGCAACGCCGCGATCCCCAACCACAGTAGAGCGACAAGTCCAAGCAGCAGCAGGATACCTGTCGCCTGGATGGTATGCGTCACTATGGATTGATAGCCGACCAGGCGGTTATAATCGGCAGTGAGGGTTGCGATGATCTGTGGCGATGGAGGAGGAAGGCCGGGAGCGCCATCGTAGCATAGCAGGTTGATTTGAGTAGCAATGTGGCCAGTGATGATGGCCAGAATCAGCCCCCAGACGCCACCCGCCAGCACAGGGATGATGGCGACCAGCGACCACCAGGGAAACGACTGCCTTCGCCTGCCGAGCAAGAAAATCGCCAGCGCGACCAATCCAAGCGCCACAGCACACAACGCTGAGACGCGCCACATCGCCTCGTAAGGATCGTCTGAAAAGAAGCGAAATGGGTTGGGATAAAAGCAGGGGAGCGGCATTGTGGCAAAACACAGGCACATGCAACTCCTTCCAGCTTGCTCAGGAGAGCAGGCTGTTCGCTCTGTCCTCCTGATTCCACAATCAAATCTATGCCCCTGCCAGGAGGAGATCGCCCGTTGTTGCGGCAAACACCTTTACGCCCTGATGAGCTACTACCTCACTGCCTCCTGGTCCAGGGAAGATAAACGTACCCTTCACCTGAACGTAGCACAGCAGGGTATTAGCTGGCACTCCCATGCTTTCGCCATCGAGCAGCTTGCTGATATCCTGGCTTCTGGCAAATGCTATCTTTTGGATGCTCGTTGGCATTGCTGTAGTACCTTGCCGAATCGCGCGTGGCATGGGGTGGCTCAACACATAGGACGAGACGGCCCCGCTATCAAACATGGCGCCATTTTGCTGGTGAGTGGCGGGTATGAGCGCAGGTATACCTAACGTATGCGCAGGCAACATGGGCGCGTCGAGAGGTGGCTGCGTCATATGGCTTGCAATGCTGGTAGCCGTGCAGCAACGTGTGCGAAATGACCCTCCGTTGTTACCATTGCTAGGCGCAGTAATAACCTCCATGTAGGGGGGCGGCGCGTTACCACCAGTCACAGGTCCACCGTAAACTCCTAAGTTATTCTGGGAATTCCAGCCTGTGGCGCCGTACCACCTAGTGAACGTGAAGTAGGCATGGCCAGCAGAAGCTGCTCCCGAGTTTGGGCCAGCCAGTTCCATGCCAATCTCGATGCGTGAGTTCGATCCAGTTGGATTCATCGAGTTGTTCGTAGATTGAGCGTAAAAGCGATCCTTCGCTCCATCTACCTCAAACGTCATAACAGGTCGAACCGCAATCCTTAATGATCGTGAAGCTCGACGAAACGTTGTAGTCCCCTTGCGGTATGTCGCCCAGGAAGTGACTAAAAAAAACCGAGCCGGGACGGACTGTAATGCGCCCCTGATCTTGGACAGAAGGGATAGGGTATGATAGGTCCAAGAGGAGGGCTGCCCCATGCGCACACGCCGCCAGTTTACCGCCGACTTCAAAGCCCAGCGCGTGCTGGACGTGTTGAGTGGCCGCAAGACCGCCACCGCCATTTGTCGGGAGTACCAGCTCAAGCCCGATCTGCTGACGCACTGGAAAGCCGACTTTGTGACGCATGCCGCCAGCATCTTCAGCGACGAGGCGCAGACGCAGCAAGCCGAGCAGCGCATTGCCGAGTTAGAGCGGTTGGTGGGGCGGCTCACCGTCGAGTTACTGATGTCGCGACGCCGAACTAAAGCAAGTAACCGCATTGTTGTGAACAGGCGCGGATGATGTCGGGCTTGTTCCGCACGCGCTGTTCAGCGAGACGCACCTGCGCGGTGAGTTCGGCCAGATCGTGACAACAGACGTTCGCCAATTCCACCCGTTTGAGGTAGTTCCAGATGCCTTCATCCGGGTTGAGATCGGGCGCGTAGCCCGGCAAGCGCTCCAGATGGAGCCGTTTGGCCGCCCCTGCGCGCAGGAACTCCTGGATGACGTGCGCGCGGTGAATCGGCGCGCCATCCCAAATCACGGTCAGATGCCCCGCCACCTGCTCAAGCAGCGCCCGCAAAAACATCGTGATGCCCTCGGCCGTATAGGCCTGGTCTTGCATCTGGAGGAACAGGCGACCATCCAGGGTGATACCACTGATCACCGAGAGATGGTCATGGGTCAGCGGAACCTGCAGCACCGGAGTCTGCCCGCGTGGCGCCCAGGTGCGCACGGCCAGCGGCAACAGATAGAACGCCGATTCGTCTACCCAGACGATGGTCGATTGCTGGTCGTCCGCCCTTTTTTGAGCGCCGGCCACCGCTCTGCGCCCCACTGCCGGATCGCCGCGTCGTTGCGTTGGGTGGCGCGGGTAATTGGCTGCTGGCGACTCCAGCCCAACCGCCGCAGCAGCCAACTGACATGGTCACGCGAGTAGTGGACGCCGAAGGTCTGCGCGATCACCGTTGCGACCCGGTTCGCCGTCCAGAGATCACCGCGAAAGCCAGACGCTTCCGCGCCGCGTTCCAGCAGTCCGGGAATCTGGGCGCGTTGCTCGGCGCTCAGCCGCGCCACCCCGCCTGGTCCGGGATGGCTCGCCAGCGCCTCCACGCCGCCACCCTCCCGCGCGCGTTTGAGCCATTGGCTCACCGCGCCTTCACTGACCCCCAGCGCGACGGCGATGTCTTTCTGCAGCCAGCCCTGTGTTTTCAAGGCCCAGGCGCGTTTGCGTCGCTCTTCGCGCCAGTCGGCTTTGTGTGGTGCTCCCATACTCGTGATACTACCACACCTTTATTTTCCAGTCACGACATCAGTAGTATCTACATGCCAGGCGGACGCCCCATTGCTGGTAGCCAACGCGCTAACCCGCATCACTGGCTGTTCCTCCTGCTGATTTGCGGGTAATTGATAGGTCGTGACATAGAGATGCGGGCTGATGGCGATTACGGTGGATCGAGCGCCCTGCCCACAGGCGCTCACTGTCAACATCAGCGAGGCCAGCGCCAGCGAAGCGCTACTCCCCCATCGGGAACTGCATATGGCCCATGTAACCCCAATATCTGCGCAAGCGGCGTACTACCTGTTTCATCATACTGCGTTCTCCTTGACGGATGAATGCGCCAACGCAAAGCGGCGGCTCCCGATGATATCACCTACAGCATAGACGTTACGCGCTGGCGGGTATGGGCGGTTTTCAGGTAGAGTGTGAACGACGACACACGTATCGAAACGCCGGTAGCATGTCAGCAGGTGCGCCGA
>JBDTAI010000137.1:0-7830 GCA_039924685.1 Ktedonobacterales bacterium | reverse complement strand
CCATTCGAGCTTTGTGCCACGAAGTGGAACCTCCACGCCGGGGTAGACTTTGCTGATGCGCTCGATATGCGCGAGGTTGTCAGCTGCCCTATTCATTGCGCTCTCGCCTCTCTTCCATACCCTCCTGGTGGCTCTGGCGCACGTTCAGGCGCACGTTCAGTTGTGGCCGTCACAACTCTGCGAGCAGTTCGTGAAGTCCCTGCCTGGCCTCGGCTGCGCGTTCTGGGTTCTGTTCCGCATAATACGCCATCACCATTGCGTTTGTGAAGATGCCCAGCACGCGCCATGTCGCCAGAAACGCCTCACTCACCGGGCCATCGGCGGTATAGCCTGCGAGCAGCGCCGCGCGGTCGGCTGGCCGTGTCCAGCGGCGCAGGTCACAGGCGGGGTGGCTGATGAAGGCGTCGCCGAAGTCAATCAATCCGCTATAGTTCCCTGTCTCCGGTTGCACAAAGACATGCTCGAGATAGGGATTGGAATGCAGCGCAACGCGCTCACGGGATGGTGGCAGTGTAGCCAGCGCGCGGGCGCCCACCTGCTCCGGCGTCATCTCACAGGTCCACGGCAGATGCTCATAGCGCACTTCGTCCGCGAGATCGCCAAAGTAGCGCCCAAAGCGAATCTGCACATCCACGAACGCATGGTCTCCCGGCAGCAACTCACTGGTCAGGAATGGCTCCTGTGGCAGCGTGTGGATGCGGCGTAGTGTTCTACCCACCTGTTTGAGCGCCTCAGAGCGGGTAGCGGCGTTGAGCTGGGCATGGCGCATCGCCACACCGGGAACGCGAGTCATGACGGTATACTCGACGCTCTGCCCGCCGTCGAATCGCTCAATGCCGTTGCCAAGTACACGCGGGACGCTCAAATCGGGCGCAATCGCCGCAATCTGGTTGAGAAAAAAGACCTCCTTGCGTAAGCTGGTGCGCGGACGCAACTGCTGTGGACGTTGCGTCTTGAGGATAATCCCGTCATCAACGGCATACGTTCGCCCCTCACCGCCCGACTCGTCCACAGCGGTCACCGCCTGCGCTTCGGGAACATGGCGCCGCACCAATGACATGACGACATCCTTCGCAAGCACGGGATCAGGCGCATCAGGTTGGACATAAAAATCACCGGCCATGAGGTTTCTCCTTACACTGTCGTGCAGAATACGCATCGGACAAAGGTTGCCAACTGGTCCGACGCTCCAGAGGCAGCCCTCTTGTTCCTGCTGTTTCTGATGTTACGGTTGCGGCGGGAACCGGGCGTCGTGCGTGGCGTAGTCTGAAGCGGCACGGTAACGGCGATAGGTCTCCTGTGGCGCCGCATACAGGATGGGCATGCGCGCAAGAGCACGACGGAGTATGCCGGAGGAGAGCAGCGCCAGCAGCGCGGCAAAGACGCAGAGCACGATCAGCGAACCTGCCTGAAGCAGGTGCGGTAGCCACAGTGGCACGGCGGAGTTCCTTCCAGTTGAGTGGGATGAATGGATCAGGAACACACGTATCGGTGCGTTCAGTGTCGGGCAACCCGATGAGTGGCGCAGAGCGGCGCAGAGTGGCGCAGTCGTTGGCGCCTGGCGCCTTCACATACTACCGGCAAACGTCGCGTTGTCAAGTCGCAGTGATGTCCCCGTACTGTCCCCCGTACTGTTCCGATACGCAATTGTCACTAACCATTGATGAGTTGCGAAACATCTCTACCCTTTCACGGCTCAGATGATGTATACTATGCGCACGGAATAACCCAAGAGCCATCCCACTATCTGGCATGCATGCATGCACGCATGACATGGCGCTGGTGAACACTACGCCTGGTCTGGCCAGCCGTTTGCCCGATACGCCTGATACAGAACATCTCACAACGACGTGGCGCATGTTCCTCCTTTTCAACCCTGTTCAACATTCGGGTATTCCGGCGTGGTAAGCGCAGTGGATGGATGATTGCTGGCAGTGTAGCCACTTCATCTCAACTCCACACGAGATCACGGGATGCGCAACACGTAGCTTCCTAAATGGCGCCTGCGTTGAGACGCACATGGAAAGGAGCAAACATCCTGGCCCGGCATGCGCCCAGACGTAGAGACGCATGCTCCCTCAAATGGCTTCGGCAAGATGGCCTGAAGCCCTCCCCTCATTTGATTCATCCACAAGTTACGAAGAGTACGAAGAGTACGAAGAGTACGAAGAGTACAGAGTACATGGAGCAGCAACGTATGCAGTTTCAGCATCGAACCCGCTGGCGGGTAATCCTCTCCTCAGCCCTGGGAGCAACGCTCCTGGTTGGCGCGCTCGCCGCTTGCGGCGGAACCAGCAGCACAGGTGGCGAATTCAGCGCCGCCAAAGGTTGCACCAAGATTGGCGTGCTACTGCCTGAGACCAACAGTTCGCCGCGTTGGGAGGCGAAAGACCATCCCCTGCTCGACGCCGCCATCAAGGCCGCTCTGCCCGGCGCCACGATTGACTACAACAACGCGGCTGGCAGTGCGGATGAGCAGCAGACGCAGGCCGAGGCCGATCTGACGAAGGGTGACTGCATCCTTGTCGTCGCGCCGAGCGATGCGACAAAGGCCGCCGCCATTGTGGCGAAGGCCAAATCTGACAGCGTGCCGGTGATCTCCTACGACCGCCTGATCCAGAGCAACGACCTCGCCTACTACGTCTCGTTCGACAATGTGCAGGTGGGCAAGCTCCAGGGCCAGTACATCGCCGACCACTACCAGGCGTTCGCCAATGGCCAGGCAGTGCCAAACGTCGCCATCATCAAGGGATCGCAGACCGACAACAACGCGATTCTCTTCGCGCAGGGTGGCCTTAGCGTTCTCAATCCGCTGTTCACAGCGGGCAAGTTGAAGAATGTCTTCGAGACCTATACCCCCAACTGGAACCCGCCAACCGCCGAATCTGAGATGGAAGCGGCGCTGACCAAGACGAGCAACAACATCCAGGTCGTCTACACCGCCAACGACGACATGGCTGGCACGTCAATCCAGGCGCTCAAGGCCCAGGGTCTCGCTGGCAAGGTGCTCGTCACCGGTCAAGACGCGACAGTGCCTGGTCTTCAGCGCATTCTTGAAGGCACGCAGACGATGACCGTCTACAAAGCCATCAAGAAGGAAGCCGACGCCACTGCTTCGATTGTCGCCGCGCTCAGCAAGGGCAACTCCACGGCCTCGCTGACCAACGGCGCCACGATCAAGACCCAGGGCGGCGCGATGATTCCGTCAGTGCTCGAAACACCAGTCGCCGTTGACAAGACCACTGTGTCGCTGGTCGTCAACGATGGCTATGTGACGAAGAGCGATCTCTGCACGGGTCTGCCCGCTGGCACCGATAGCGGCGGTATCTGTTAGCGTTGGCTAACGACGTAACTGAGTGACTTGTCACTTGGATTCCGGTGTGGTGGACGACGCTGTTTGTCGTCCACTGCTGTATCTATCTCATAGCGGAGAAACGCGGAGAAACGCATATGGCCGAGCAGGTTCCCCCACCGCCCACAGGCCCAGAACTTGTCTGGACGGAGCAGCCATACGATGGCAACACGCAGCCACAGCCGAACGTAAGCGCAGCCGCCGTGCCAGGCGCGACGCCCGCTTTGCAGTTGAGAGACATCAGCAAATCCTTCGGCGCTGTGCAGGCGCTCCAGCATGTAGACTTTGAGGCATACTCCGGGGAGGTTGTGGGCCTGGTCGGTGACAACGGCGCCGGAAAATCTACGCTTGTCAAAACCATCGCTGGCGTCAACATCCCCGACAGCGGCGAAATCTATGTCGAGGGCAGGCGCGTCAGCATCAGCAGCCCACAGGATGCGTCACGCCTGGGCATCGAGACGGTCTATCAGGACCTCGCCCTCTGCGATAACCTCGATGTCGTCAGCAACCTCTTTCTGGGGCGTGAAGAGCGGTCCACCTGGATACCCTTTATCGCCCGCCCACTGCGCGAGATTGATATGGAACGACGCACCCGCGAGGTGCTGCAACAACTCGATGTGAAGATTCCCTCTGTGCGTGTGCCGGTCGCCTCACTCTCTGGTGGTCAGCGCCAGTCTATCGCAGTGGCGAAAACCATCCTGCGCAATGCCAGAGTGGTGCTGCTGGATGAACCGACAGCCGCGCTGGGCGTCGCGCAGACACGCCAGGTACTCAACCTGATCAAGCGTTTGCGCGAACAGGGGCTGGCGGTCGTGGTCATTTCGCATAACCTGTCGGATGTCTTCGAGGTTGCGGACCGCGCAATTGTGATGCGGTTGGGTCAGCGCGTCGGCACATATGACATTCGCACGACGACGCCTGATCGCCTGGTGGCTGCCATCACCGGCGCTGAAACGGGTAATCCCGCCTATGGCGAGGCGTTGGCAAGTGGTCAGGGAGGAGCAAGCGCGTGAGTAGTGATGTCGTCAATCCACAAACGCCCCCCGTTGGGCAGAAAACCCTGCCAGCGCCCCAGCCGCCAGCTACCCCGTCCCTGCCAACCACACCCGGCGGATTATTGTCGCTCTTTCGCGGTGATCTCGGTCAGGTGCCGGTGTTCCTGACGCTGGTGGTGATTGCTATCTACTTTCAAGTCACTACTAGCGGCCTGTTCCTGAGTCCACGCAATATCAGTAACCTGCTGTTGCAGATCGCCACGATTGCCATGCTGGCTGTCGCTTCGGTATTCGTATTGCTGCTCGGCGAGATCGATCTGTCGCTGGCTGCTGTCGCCTATACCTGCGGCGGTGTAATGGTGGTGCTGTCGGTGCGGCATGGTTGGGCGACCATCCCCGCCTTGCTGGCAGGACTGCTGACGGGCGCCGTGATCGGGCTGGTCAACGGCTTCTTCATCTCGTTTCTTCGCGTTCCGTCATTCATCGTCACACTGGCGGCGTCCATCGCCTACTCTGGTCTGGTGCTGCATATTCTCTTGCCCAACACCAGCATCATCCTCACCGATCCGACGCTGGTGGCGCTGGCAACCGACTATCTACCATCCTGGCTGGGCATCGCGCTGCCGGTGATCGGCGTTGCACTGTATGTCGTCGGCTTGATCGTCTCGCGTGTCAACCGCCAGCGTGTTGGTCTGATTGTTCCGCCGCTCTGGAATCTGATCCTGCGCATTGCGCTGGTCGCTGTGATCGTGATCGTCGTCGTCAGTGTGCTGGAATCTAACCTGGGTGTGCCGGTTTCGACAGGCATTGTGATTGCGTTGATTCTGCTGTTCTGGCTGATCCTGCGCTTCACCGCGTTTGGGCGCCATGTCTATGCAGTTGGTGGCAATGCGGAGGCTACCCGCCGCGCAGGCATCAATGTGGTGGGCATCCGCCTGACGATCTTCGTACTGGCTTCCACACTCGCGGCAGTTGGTGGCATTCTCGAAGCGTCGCGCACCGTCTCTGGCTCGGCCAGCATTGACCAGTCGCTACTGCTCGATGCGATTGCGGCGGCAGTGATCGGCGGCGTCAGCCTCTTTGGCGGGCGTGGCTCGGTCTGGGCGGTGATCCTAGGTTCGCTGATCATCGGCAGCCTCTCGAATGGCCTTGATCTGCTCAGTCAGGGAACCGACATCAAGTTCATCGTTGAGGGCATTGTGTTGCTGATCGCTGTCACTGTGGATGCGTTGCTACGACGCCGTTCCGCCGTCACTGGCAGATAGTCGCCTGCGCTGCATCGCACAATGAGAAACTACCACATGAGCCGCCACGCAGGAGTGTTCTTGCTGGCGGCTTTCTTGATCACGGGCGCCAGAATAGAGAAAGAGCATAGCGGACAGGACACGACAGGCTATCGAGACAGGAGGCGCAAGCGATGGCGCAGGACACGCAGGATGAAGCGAAGCGCGATACGACGCCAACACACGTGGTAACATGCTTTCTGCTTCGGCAGGATCGCGGGCGCGCTGAGGTGTTGCTGGTGAGGCGTAGCCAGCGCGTGCGGACCTATCGCGGCGCATGGGGCGGCGTGAGTGGCTATGTCGAGCCTGGCGTCGAGCCGCTTGAGCAGGCATATACCGAACTGCGTGAAGAGGCCAGCCTGACACGCGACGATGTGCAACTTTTGCAGGTCGGCGCCGCGCTGCCTTTGCACGATGATACACTTGATCAGTCGTGGGTGGTGCATCCGTTCCTCTTTGCGCTGCATGCCAACGCTGCTGATCGCGTTCAGACCGACTGGGAGGCGGTGGAGATGCGCTGGGCCACCCCTAACGAGGTGGCGACACTGCCCACCGTGCCAAAGCTGGCCGAGGCGCTGGCGCTGGTCTATCCGCCTTCATCCCAGGCGACCGAAGGCGCTGGTCCCGCATGAGCGGCGCTGCGGGCGATCCGCTGACCGAGGCGCTCAGGCGCGTGCGTGATGACCGCGAACACGGCGCTAGCTGGCTGGCGCGACAGGCAGCGCAGGCGCTCGCCGAGGCGTCAGCTACATCCGATGTAGATGATACAGCCGGGCGGTTACAGCGTATCCACCAGGCGGCGCGGGATTTTGCGGCGGCGCGACCCAGCATGGCGGCGTTGGCGAATACCGCAGCGCGCATCTGGTATCCAGCGACTCAGGGCGCGGGCCAACCGGGCGAGACACTACAGGCGCTACAGACGCTCCACAGCGAGGCGCAGCGGCTGCTCGATACCTGGGAGCATGCGGCGGACGCCATCGCTGATGCGGCCAGTCCACTGCTGGGCGAGGCGCTCTACACCTTCAGCCGGTCGGGCACCGTCGAGCATGTGTTGTACTGGCTGGCGCGCGATGGTCGTCTGCATAGGGTAATCGTCGGCGAGTCGCATCCGGGCGATGAGGGGCGGACGCTGGCGCAATCACTGGCGGCGCAGGGGATCGCCGTGACACTGATCACCGACGCCGCTTGCGGTGTGTATCTCCGCGAGGCGAGCGCCGTGGTAATCGGCGCCGATAGCGTGCGCGCCGATGGCGCGGTTGTCAACAAGATCGGCTCGTATGCGCTAGCGCTGATGGCAGGTGATCAGCGCATCCCGGTCTATGCGCTCTGCGAGACGCTGAAGATCGCCGCGCCGTCCTTCCCTCTGACCTTCGAGGAGATGGATGTGCGTGAACTGCTGCCGGAGCCAGTGGTTGGCGTCACCGTTCACAACCCCTACTTCGAGCGTGTTCCGGCGCGGCTGATAAACGGCGTGATCACTGAGGTCGGCATGCTGGATGCGGCGGCAATTGCGCACTATGCCGAACAGGCGGAAACTGCGCTTCACGCGCTCATGGATGAGAGGTCGTAGGCGCTGGAGGTTGCGCTCCGCATGGTGCTGCCAGCACGGCCAGCAGCGCGCGGGCATAGGCTTCGGCGGCGGTCTGGCAATCGAGATAGGTCTCGGCGAGCAGGATGCGATAGCGACACTTCCAGCGGCGCGCGGCGGCGGGCGTCAGACGCACGAGCGAGTAACCCGCTGTATGGCGCTCCAGTTCGCGGCGCAGCGCCACTTCATCACATGCCGCGATACCACGCGCCACCAACGCTGTTAGCACATCCTCCGGCAGCGGCGCCTCAGTGGCATCTTCTTCCAGCTTGCTCATCGTGACATCACTCCAAGGTTGCGCAGCGCACGTCTCCCACAATGCTCACCAGAGATAGCATACAATGCCGGATGACACGTCATACCAGCAGGAGAACCCTATGTCATCCAACTACCTCGCGCTGATCAATCATCACACGCAGGGGCCGCGCTGTGATGTCACCCCACTTTTCGGCGACTATCGAGCGTTTACTGCGCTACTCGATGACTTCATGGCGCACCTGAATGCCATCGAGTGTGATGTTGTTGTGGGCATTGATGCGCTCGGCTTCATCCTTGGAACCGCGCTGGCCCTGCGCCTGCGTAAAGGCTTCGTCCCTATCCGCAAGGGTGGGA
>JBDTAI010000136.1:0-11651 GCA_039924685.1 Ktedonobacterales bacterium | reverse complement strand
CGGCCTTGCGCGACTTCACGCCGCTGCCCGGACGGATGCGGCTGCTCGAAGGACGTACTGGGCTGCATCTGCTCGACGATTCGCACAATGCCACGCCCACCAGCGCCGCCGCCGGACTTGTCGCGCTCACTGCCCGCGCCCGTCATTCCCACGCGCAACGGATCGCTGTGCTGGGCGATATGCTGCGTCTGGGCGCCGCCGAACACACCGCGCACGAAGAACTTGGGCGGTTAGTGGCTACCCATGCCGATTATCTTGTGACCCAGGGAGAACGCGCCGAGCTGCTTGCCGATACGGCGCGCCAGCAAGGCTTAGCCGCTGACCACATCGCCGTCACCCATACCGCCGAAGACGCCGCCCAGGCGGCCCTCAGCTTCGCCGCCCAGGCACAGGAAGGCACTGGCGCCCCAGTTGTGGTCTACATCAAAGGCTCCGAGGAGCTGCGGATGGAACGGGTGACGGCGCTTCTGCTGGCGCATCCAGAGCAGGCGGAGGCGCTGCTCGACCGGCAGACAGCGGCCTGGCGGCGGGTGGTGGTGATGCGCCCCGACCGGCCCACCTGGCTGGAAATTGATCTGAGCGCCATTGGCCACAACACGCGCCTCGTCAAAGACCTGATCGGGCCCGAGGTGCGACTGCTGATCAGCCTGAAGGCTGACGCCTATGGGCATGGCGCCCTGCGGGTGGCGCGCACCACCCTCAACAACGGCGCCGAATGGCTGGGGGTGGCGACCGTCAGCGAGGCGCAACCCCTGCGCGCGGCAGGCATCACAGCGCCGATGCTGATCTTTGGCTATATGCCCGCCTGGCAGGCGCGCGACGTGGTGCGGCTTGACCTGCGCGCCACGGTCTATAGCATCGAGACGGCACAGGCGCTCTCGCGGGCGGCAGGTGAAGTGGGCGGCGTGGCGCGGGTACATGTCAAGGTGGATACGGGTATGGCGCGGCTGGGGCTGCGCGCTGATACGCCGGAGGATGTCGCTGCTATCCTACGCTTCGTCGCCGCAGTGCAGGCGCTGCCCCACCTGTGTGTAGAGGGCATATTCACCCACTTCGCCACCGCCGATAGCGCCGACCAGACCTATGCGCGCCGCCAGATTGCGCGCTTCCATACCGTGCTGGATGCGCTCGACGCCGCCGGATTGCGACCTGGCATCGTTCATGCGTCTAACAGCGCAGCAACGTTTGCGCTGCCAGAGGCGCGTTTCGATCTGGTGCGCGCGGGCATCGCTATCTATGGCCTCAACCCATCCGATGAGGTACGACTGCCTGATGGATTCCGTCCGGCGCTAACCTTCAAGACACAGGTAGCGCAGGTGAAAGAGCTACCGGCAGGCGAGGGCGTCAGCTACGGCGCCACCTTCATCACGCCAGCGCCCATGCGGATCGCCACGCTGCCGGTCGGCTATGCGGATGGCTTTCGGCGCGCACCGGGCAACTGGGGCGAGGTATTGGTGCGTGGGCAGCGGGCGCCACTGTTGGGGCGCGTGGCGATGGATCAGTGCATGGTGGATGTCACGCAGATTCCCGGCGTCGCCCAGGGTGATGAGGTCGTGCTGATCGGGCGGCAGGGGAACGACGCGATCACAGCGGACGAGGTGGCCCGGCGGCTTGGCACGATCTCCTATGAAGTGGTGGCCGAACTGCTGGCGCGTGTGCCACGCCTCAGTTGAGGGCATGCTGCGGGCATGCTGCGGGTGTGATGAGGCAACCGGAGCACGCCCTATATGACTTTTCACCTATAGTTCGCCGTATAATATGTTGAGCGGCGTTGCACGAGATGCGATCGCAGCCAACCGTAACGAGAGGATGCAGACAGTCATGGATGAGGCAGAGGCGAAACGACGACAGGCTGACACTCGGGCAGACGCTCAGATTGATACTGGTTGGCCGCAAAGGCTCAATCGCTGGCTGGCGCTGACAACCGGGCCGCGCTCACGGCGCCTGGCGCAGACCGGCACGTGGACCATCCGCACGATGCGCTGGCAGTTGCAGGCGCGTGACAGCATGGCGCGCATGCGACAGGCTCTTGCGCAGATGGAACCGCTGCTGCGTTTGCCTTTCGCCGCATTCTCACTGCCAGCGCTTGGCCTGCCGGGAGCCGCCGCCGAGCCGCAGATGGGGGAATATACGCCACAAGAGACGGCGCGGGCGCGCATCATCGTCAATCCCACGTCGGGCAGTGTGCATGGGGCGGACGGCGTCCGCGAGCTGCTCGAGACGGCGCAGTGGTTGAGCGAGCATGGTCTGCCAACCGAGCTACGACTGACACAGCGGCCCGGCCACGCGATTGAACTGGCGCAGGAGGCCGTCGCCCGCCAGCTGGACATCGTGATCGCGGCGGGCGGCGATGGCACGGTCAACGACGTGATCCAGGCGCTGGCGAACTACACGACGGCGCTTGGCGTGCTGCCGATGGGAACAGTGAATGTTTGGGCGCGCGAGATGGGCATTGGCCTCAATACCACCGAGGCGCGCGAGGTGTTGCTGCATGGCGCTCGACGGAAAGTGGACGTTGGTCGCGCCGGAACACGCTATTTCCTGATGATGGCGGGCATTGGTTTCGACGCCGAGGTGGCCCGCCGTGTGGAGAACAGCCTGCTCAAGCGCATGGGACTGAAGCTGCTCGATTATCTGGCAACGGCGGGCCTGCTGAGTGTGACCCATAAATCGGCGACGATTCGCATGCGCCGTCAGGGCAAGCGTCGCGCGACAAAGGCGCTGATGGTGGTTCTGGGCAACACCCGGCTCTATGGCGGCGCCATGACCTTCACCAAGCGCGCCATTGCGGACGATGGCTGGCTCGACATGGTGGTGGTGCAGGATGGCGGGCTGGCGCATCGGCTGGGCGTGCTGGGTCGCGCGCTGCTGAAGCGTCCCGCGGCGGGTCAGAAGGTCCGCTATGATCGCGTTCAGTCTGTGCGGCTAGAGGCCGAGGGCGATGTGCCGGTGCAGGTGGATGGCGAGGTGATCGGCTCACTGCCGATGACGTTCAGCGTCGTTCCCCAGGCGCTCACCGTGATCGTCCCGCAGAATGCGCCGCCCGACCTCTTCATCCATGAGCCAGTCGCGCAGCCCCGTTCCGAAACGCTGTAGTCTGTCTGACGGATCGCCCCGCGTACCCACGTTCATCCCACGTTTCTGTAGGGGCGCACGGTGGGCGCCGCATAGCTGTTGATGCTGGGCGCTCATCAGGTTATCTATTCATCCCTGTGTGAACTGCGATAGCGCAGCTTGAGGCGCAGGATGCGCAGTTGCGTCGCCAGTTCGCTGAATGGATTGCGCCGCAGTGGCCTGTTGGCCGTGATGCGGTTCATCTCATCCCGAAAGGTGGCGTTCCCCTGCCAGGAAGGCGTTGTGCGGGGGCGAAATCGGTCCCTCCAACTGAGGATCAGCGCCAGCACGAAGATCACAAACGCGGCAAGCGCGACGGCGCCACTGACGACGGTGGCGCCGTTCTCATAGTAGGCGAGACCTGCGGCGGCCAGCGCCAGCACGATGCTGAGGAGGAATAGCCACTCAGCAACGGAAATCTGGAGGATGGGCAAGCGGGGGCGGCGCACACGGGCGCGTGTTGACGTGCGACGGAAGGCGGTGATGCGATCGTCGAGCGGTGTATCCGCCCCACGACGCGGCTCCGCGCTGGAACCGGAGCCTTCCATATTCCGCAAGATTTCTTCGATCTCACGCTGATACTTGTTCGACATCGTGGCAACCCCCTGGAGCAGTCGTTCCCTCCTGCGTGACCCTGACTGCATCGTAACGGTATGTCAAGTATAGCGCATAAGATTTGCTCAGGGCAATACAGCCCCTTGCCCCTCCGCTATCACTGGCACTATCAGCCATGCCATCAGCCATGCCATCAACCATGCCGTCAGTGCGGCGCCGTGGGAAGGGATTGCGCCGCCAACGCATGTAATACTGTTGCTTTGAGCAGAAAAAGTGCCATCAATTCCAGCGCTGCCAGGATCACGGTGAGTGTGAAGATGGGCAGCAACTGCCGCCAGCGCTGGAAGCGCCAGATGGTGTTGGTGATCCCCAGGATGAACACCAGGTTGACCGACGCGAGCGCCATCAATAGTCCCGCCGAACTGAGAAGGGCGATGGGGTAGAGCAGCCACGGCGCCTGGCTTGCCACCGCCAGAAACGCCAGCGCCAGCACAGGCAGCATTACTGCAAGCTGGCGCACACTGCCAAAGGATGATCGCTCGTCGTCCATGCGCCACAGCAAGCCGTTCGTCACTGGCACGACAAACGCCGCCATCGCCGTTCCCGTTCCCAGGCCAGAAGCCAGCCGCAGCAGGTTGTGTGGCTCGTAGAGATGCGGCAGGCGCAGGTCCAGAAAGAGCGAGTTGAAGCCATCCACCGCCATGAACAGCACCGCCAGCCCCAGGATCACGCCCACCAGCAGCCCTGGCAATTGACTGGAACGAATACGTCGTGTCGCCAGCAAGACCAGGAACGTGCTTGCGAAGCCGAGGTAGATGCCGGTGTTGCGGGCGCAGAGGGGCAATTGCTGACCGCCGGGGAAGAATGAGTGACCGGGGAGTTGGGCGCAGATGCCACCATCCAGCGCGCGCAGCCGCTCGATCAGCGTCGCCCCGGGCCAGAAGGCCAGGGCGGCGAACGCGACGATATACCCGACCCCCAGCGCGATCAGCAGCCAGGTAGGCGGATCGCCACGGCGTATGGGTTCGCCTGGTGGTGTCACCAGTGGCGCCTGTGGAGTTTGTGGAGTTTGTGGAGTTCCGCTGATCGCCACCGAGGGCGCCGGATTCGCCTGCTGGATCGCCATATACGCTCCTCGTGTCGCGCGCTGCGCTTAGCCCGATGGTGTTGACAAACACCATCGGGTATTGGATCGCAGGTGGTGGTTCGTGGCCTGAAGGCCACGACTCATCCCTGCGGGCGAACTACCGTTACCCGATCACGTTGTTCAACGGCCTGAGGGCCGCTCCACTATTGACGTTGACTGACAGTATTATCCCAGACCGGGCAGGGCAAAATAGCTGTTGAGTACGAACAACCAGTTGAAGAAGATCACAATGCCCATCAGCATTAGCAAACCGCCTGTCACCCATTCGATCAGGCGCATATAGGGGGTCAGGCGCTTGAAGAGCGGTGTGAGGCGGTCGAAGGCGATCCCCAGCGCCAGGAAGGGTAGCCCCAACCCTAGCGAATACACCGACAGCAACAGCACGCCGTAGCCCAGCGTGTGCGCCTGCGCTGCAACCACCAGAATCCCCGCTAGAATCGGGCCGACGCAGGGAGTCCAGCCGAGGGCGAAGACCAGGCCGACGAGGAACGACGCGGGATAGCTTGCGGCGCCCGATTGCAGCGAGAGCCGCCGTTCGTAGTTCAGCCCTGGAAGATGGATCAGCCCGGCCACATGCGCCCCCAGCACGATCAGCAAGATGCCGCCGATCTCGCGCAGGGCAAGCTGATGGTCGGAGAGGAACGAGCCAAGCTCGCTCGCGGTGGCGCCCAGCGCGATGAACGTGACAGTGAAGCCCGCCACAAAGGCCAACGCATGCCGCACCGTCACCGAGCGTAGCGCCGCCCGCGCCTGGGCATCAAGTGGTGTAGCGTGTTCATCTGCGTGCTGACCCTGCCAGATGCTTGGCCCCACCAGCCGCGCCATATAGACGGGCGTGAGCGGCAACACGCATGGCGAGATGAACGACAGCAACCCGGCCACAAATGCGGCAAGCAACGAGAGATTTGTCATACGTCTGATGCCTCGCGTCAGGAGGAAACGCTCCTGACATTGCACGACCGGAACACGCTCGCGCTGTGTGGCTTGTCCTTGTCGCCTCTGCTTTCTGCTTCTAGTATAGCATAGCCGCTTTTCAGACGTTCTGTGTGGGTATGGGCGATATGGGCAAGGTATAAGAGAGGTGATGGATTAGAGGTGAATGACACCCAGTAGGCATATTGGGCAGGATGGGCAGGATGGGCAGGATGGGCAGGATGGGCTATCAGACGCCGCTTCCGGATGTAAGAGGTGCTATCATGTCCGCAACAACTACGCAACTACTACGCGACATGCTGCATAACACATCGCTGGCCATGCGCAAACGCCAGCAAACACTGTCCGGGGATGTCTGCTGACGTCTGGTGTTGTCCGCAGGCTTTCACTTGCATGGGCGCGGGTCCGGTGCTATACTTCCCCCGCAAGAGTCCGCGGAAGAAACGAGCGTGTGAATATGGGTATGGACGAACAAATCGCCGGATATGAAGCGGAGCGGGCGGCGCGAACCGAGCGCGATGTGGCGGTGGTTGAAGCGGATGCGGGCGACCTGGGTATGCTGGCGCAGAGTGACAGCTTGCGCATGTATCTGCATGAGATTACCCGTATTTCCTTACTCTCGGCGCAGCGTGAGCATGCCATTGCCCACCGGGTTGAGCAGGGCGACCGCGACGCGCGCAACCAGTTGATCGAGGCCAATCTGCGCCTGGTGGTGAGCATCGCCAGGCGCTACATCGGGCAGGGTCTCGCCTTCGAGGATTTGATCGGCGAGGGCAACATTGGCCTGATTCGCGCCGTCACCAAGTTCGATGTGAACAAGGGGTTCCGCTTCTCCACCTATGCGACCTGGTGGATCAAGCAGTCTATCACGCGCGCGCTGCTCGAAGGCACGCGCTCGGTGCGCCTGCCAGTCTACATCATGGAAGAGGTGATGCGGGTCAAGCGCACCACCCGTCAACTCTATCAGGAATTGGGACGTGAGCCAACCCTGGCGCAGATCGGCGAGCGGCTTGACATCAGCGGTGAGCGGGTGGGCGAGTTGCTCGTCTGGGCGGAGAAAGTGTTCTCGCTCGATGCGCCACTCTCGGAAGACGACGAAAGCTCACTTGGTGACATCATCGAGGACCAGGGCGCGCAAGGTCCGCTGGAGATGACCGACCGTTCATTGTTGCGGCAAGAGGTGCGCCGCGCACTGAGCAACCTCAACCAGCGTGAACGCGAAGTGATCGAACTGCGTTTCGGATTGCTCGACGACCACGACTATACCCTTGAAGAGGTGGGCCGCAAGCTCAAAGTCACTCGTGAGCGCGTGCGCCAGATCGAAGAGCGCGCCATTCGCAAGCTACGTCATCCACAATCAAGCCGTCTTCTCAAAGATTACCTCAGTTGAGCGTATGACAAGCTGCTCCCGGCCTCGATGGCGTTTGGCACGGCAAACAGATACTGGATCGCGCTAGTTGGTTCGTGGCCTGACGGTGTTCGCCCTGTTGATCAGGTCATTCCAAAGGGTGAGCGACGTGGTGGGGCGGGAACGCGGCCAGAAGGCCAGTGAATCGTTACCCGATCACATTGGTCAAACAGCATATGGCCACCAGTACTTCCACAGGGCGTCAGGGTCAGTACCCGATCACGATAGCAAAGAACATCAAGGCTGGTGTGCGGGGCAGGTCAGGCTTGAAAGCCCTTAGTACTTGCCAGCACCTGGAAGCGCAGATACAGAAACAGCCGGATGGGAACAGTGCCCTCATCCGGCTGTCGTGTGCTGTGTTGGTGTGTTTGGAGCTACCGTTGTGGCGATTACTCGTCGCGGTCGTCACGTTGCACGCTGCGGGTAGGTTGCGCCGCCACACCCTGACGGATCAGCATCCGGAGCGCATCGGCCCTGCCACGCAGCGCATCGGGTCGCTGGCCACCAATGGGTTTGCCACCACGCGCCGCAGTGTACACACGCATCGTTTGCGTCAAGGCAAGCACCATCTGCCGTTCAGTGGGAGCATAGCCACGCGCCAGCGCCCAGGCAAACTCGCGCATCGTGCGGTTATAGCCCGCCCGAAACGCGCTTTGCTGGTCCTGTTGTTCGGCGCTGAAGAGGTCCACTGGAATGTTCGCCGGACCCTCGAAGTCCTCTGAACGAAAGTTTGACATGGCGATGTCCCCTTCACATACCCACACCACTTGCCCGACTCACTTGTAACACGGGAAGGGTTGAAGTGAGGTATTAGTGGCCGCAGCCGCAGGAACGCGCCTGGCCACTGTCGCTGCCGGTCTTGAAGCTATGGCCACAGCCGCAGGTCGAGACGGCGTTCGGGTTGTTGACTGTGAAACCAGCGCCCATCAGGCTATCCACATAGTCAACTTCACTGCCAGAGATATACTGGGCGCTCATCTCGTCAATCAGCACACGCACGCCACTGACCTCGGCGATCTCGTCGCCTTCCTGCGTCTCGTCAAGGGTCATACCGTATTGCAGGCCAGAGCAACCGCCACCAGCGACAAAGACGCGCAGGCCCAGTTCAGGGTTATCCTCTGAAGCCAGCAATTCACGAATCTTCTCCGCAGCGGCGGACGACAGCGATACAATTGCCGTCTGCGTCTCAGACTGTTCGATCATCAACATGCTCCTCACTTCATAGCAGCCACCCAGCCGCTATGTTTGCGAATAGGTTTGCGTGTGTTCGCGCATCTCATGTGCCGCGGGTTAACGCTTGTTTGGAATGTTTCCGGGAGTAGTCAGGATGCGCTAGCCTTGCGCCGCGTCCCTGGTTGGCGCGGCGTCCAGTTCACCCTGATACTTCACTGACGATAGTATTGTATACTTTCTGTGCCAGAGCGTCAACCATAGCGGTAGGCCAGCGGGTAAACCCGCGCCGCTGGGACTGATCAGCCACGAAGCCTGCCTGCGCGGGCTGGAGATACACTGGAGATACAGATGTATGGCAAAGATGTATATACAACCGCCACTGGCGCGCAAGTTGCCGGTGATCGTGCTGGGGGCGACCGGGTTGGTGGGGCAGCGGCTGCTCGCCCTGCTCGAAGGGCATCCCTGGTTCATGGTGGCGGGCATTACGGCGTCTGAACGCAACACCAGCGCGCGCTATGGCGAGGCCGTGCGCTGGCGGGTGGAGACGGCGCCCCCGGCCTATGCGCTCGATCTGCGTATGCAGGCGCCCGATCCGGCGCATCTGCCCCCGGCGCAGATCATCTTCTCGGCGCTGCCAACCGATGAGGCGCGTGAGATCGAGCCGCGCTTCGCCGCTGCTGGCGCGCTGGTTTTCAGCAACGCCTCGGCCTATCGCATGGACGACGATATCCCGCTGATCGTGCCGGAGATCAATGGCGATCACCTGGCGGCGCTGCCCAGCCAACGGACGCGGTGTGGCTGGTCGGGCGCGATTGTCACCAATCCCAACTGCTCCACCATTGACCTGACGCTGGCGCTCGCGCCATTGCGGCGCTTCGGGCTGCAGCGGGCGCTGGTGACAACATTGCAGGCGGCGTCGGGCGCGGGCTATCCGGGCGTGGCCGCGCTCGATCTGCTCGACAACGTGATCCCCTACATCAGCGGCGAGGAGGAGAAGATCGAGACCGAGACACGCAAGATTTTCGGCGCCTGGTCGGCGTCGGAGGGCGCATTTGCTCCCGTGAGCGAAGATGCGTTGCGCCTGAGCGCGCAGTGTACCCGCGTCGCTACCCGCGATGGCCATCTGGAAACCGTCAGTGTGGAGCTTGCCGAGCGTCCGGCGCCTGATGAGATGATCGCCGCCTGGGACGCCTATACAGCGGAGCCGCAGCGGCTCGATCTACCCTCGGCGCCCGCGCATCCCACGCTCTACCGCAAAGAGAACGACCGACCACAACCCATCCTTGACCGGCTGGCAGGTGACGACATGGCGGTGACAGTTGGCCGCCTGCGTCAGTGCGCTGTGCTTGACTACAAGTTTGTCTGCCTCAGCCACAACACTCTCCGTGGCGCGGCGGGCGCGGCGCTGCTCAACGCCGAACTGGCCTATGCGCAAGGGTTACTCGCATGAGCGACCTGCTTCCCATCTTCGATGGACACAATGATACGCTGTTGAGCCTGTATCTGCCTGCGCGTGGCGGCGGCCGCTCGTTCTTCGCGCGCAGTGAGCGCGGCCACCTTGATCTGCCGCGTGCGCGTGCGGGTGGGCTGGCTGGCGGCTTCTTTGCGATCAACCCGCCACCGGATATGCGTGGCGAGATGCAGCCAATCAGCGACCTCGCCATCTCTGATGGATGCTATGAGATGCGACTGGCCGGGCCGGTGAATCCTGACTTCGCGCTACGCTTCACACTTGGCGCGCTTGCCACGCTCTATCGGCTGGAACGCGCGTCTGAGGGGCAGGTGAAGCTCGTGCGGACGGCTGACGAACTCGACGCCTGCCTGGACGCCTTCCCGGACGGGCCGCTAGCGGTTGTGCTGCACTTCGAGGGCGCCGAGATGATCGGCCCCGATCTCGATGCGCTGTATACCTTTCATGCGGCGGGGTTGCGCTCGCTCGGCCCCGTGTGGAGCCGCCCGAACATCTTTGGCGATGGCGTGCCGTTCGCCTGGCCACGCTCGCCCGATACTGGGCCAGGATTGACGGTGATAGGCAAGGAGCTGGTGAAGATCAGCAACTCGCTTGGCGTGCTGCTCGATCTGGCGCACCTCAACGAGCGCGGCTTCTGGGACGTGGCGCGGCTCTCGGCGGCGCCGCTGGTGGTGACACATGCGGGCGCCCATGCGCGCTGCCCCTCCACACGCAACCTGACCGACAGGCAACTTGACGCCATCGGCGAGACGAATGGTGTGGTCGGCGTGATCTTCGACGTGAGCAACATCCGCAGCGATGGCGACGATAACGCCGACACGCCACTCGAAGACATCGTGGGACACATCGCCTATATCGCTGACCGCATCGGCGTGGCGCATGTGGCGCTCGGCTCTGATTTCGACGGCGCGACCATGCCCGCAGCGTTGGGCGACGCCTCCGGTTTGCCAAAACTGATCGCCGCCTTGCGCGCCCACGGCTTCGACGACGCTGCGCTACGCCAGATCGCATATCAGAACTGGGCGCGTGTGCTGCGCCAGACCTGGAAGTAGGGTGAGGTCATGCGGCTGCTCCTGGTGGTGGCCACTCTCGCCTTAAAAGGCCGGAGCACGGACGATGGGCGGACTAAAGTCCGCTGGCCATAAAAGTCCACTGGTCATAGTAGTGATCCAGCATGAACAGGGGTGAGGTCATGCGGCTGATCTATTGCGCCGACCCGTTACGCCCACGCCAGCCCGATGCCAACTATGCGGCGGAGGTGGTGGCGGCCACGGCAGTTGGCGCGCAGTGCGCTCTGATCAACTTTGAAGCGCTGACACTCGATGGCGACGCGGAGCGTGCCCTGCAGCGTATCGCGCCCGCTGACACTCCTGGGCAGCCGACGCTGGCGATCTATCGCGGCTGGATGCTGCGTCCGCCGCAGTATGCGCAACTCTACGGGGCGCTGCTGACGCGTGGCTTGCGGCTGATCAACGATCCCACCGCCTATCGCTATACTCACTACCTGCCGGAGTCGTATGCCGTCATCACCGCGCACACGCCCCAGACCGTCTGGTTCCCCTTGAATACCTCAGCAGTGAATCAGCCGCCAGAACGGCAGCATGCCGAGGGGACTAAAGTCCCCGATCCGCCCGTGCTCCGGCCTTTCAAGGCCGAGAACGGCCCACCACAACAGCACGCCGAAAGCGGCAGCAGCGCTATACTCGATATGGATCGCGTGATGGCGGCGCTTCAACCCTTTGGAGACACGCCGCTAATCCTCAAAGACTACGTCAAGTCGCGTAAACATGAGTGGGCTGAGGCATGCTACATCCCATCCGCCGCCGACCGGCAGGCCGTCGAGCGGGTGA
>JBDTAI010000135.1:0-7044 GCA_039924685.1 Ktedonobacterales bacterium | reverse complement strand
CGAGGAGTTGTCATGCGCAAAAAGCTCTTGATCCTCGCTCCTACCACGCTTCTCGCGGGGGCGCTCGTCGCCGCATTGGCGGTCATGCTAGTCGGACCGCACACTGCATCCGCGGAACACGCCGCATTTCTCACGCATCACTCCGTGCCCGCCATCCATCACAGCCACAATGGCAAACACTCGACAAGCTCAAACTGGTCGGGCTATGCCTCCACTGGCACGAAGTACACCGATGTGAAAGGCTCATGGGTCGAGCCAACCGCCACCTGCTCCAGCGGCCAGACGGCCTACTCATCGTTCTGGGTAGGCATTGATGGCGATACTACCGGCACCGTCGAGCAGTTGGGAACTGACACCGATTGCTCCAGCGGCACGCCAACCTACTACGGCTGGTGGGAGATGTATCCGAAAGGCTCAAACAACCTCTCCACCTCGTCGTATCCCGTGCGCCCCGGCGACACCATCAGCGCCGAGGTCAGCACAAACGGCTCCGGCTCCTTCACACTGAAGATGACCGATAGCACACGTGGCTGGACGTTCACCACCAATCAGTCCTCCAGGAAAGCCAAGTTGGGTTCGGCGGAGTGGATCGCTGAGGCGCCGTCGTCGGGTGGCGTTTTGCCACTTGCCAACTTTGGCACTGTCAGCTTCTCGAACTGCACAGCGAATGGCGCCTCCATCAGCGCCAACCCCAACCCTGATGCGATCACGATGGCTGCCAACGGCGTGACGAAGGCTGTCCCCTCCGGCCTGGGGTCGGGCGGCGCCTCCTTCAGCGTCACCTGGAAACACAGCTAAGAGCCTAGCTAAGAGCACAACGACACATGGCGGCACTGTTCCGTCCCATTGCCGCCACGTCTCATCGCATCTCAATAAAAACAGCGTCCCCTGCTCACACAAGAACAGAGGACGCTGTTTAGCAGGAAGCCTGCTCGCCGTTCTCCGCAGAGGAGCAGGATCGGGAGTGCGGTCAGTGCGCTGAGGCGCTTCGGGCGACACTGCGCCCAGCATCCTGCCGGGCGCGATCGCTTTGCGAGCCACGCGCTGTTGCGGCTGTCTTGCCAGCCCTGGCCGCTTTGTCCGACGACTTCCCCTGTCCCTTCTTGCTCACCACAGCATTGCCCGCCAGCTCATTGAAGAGGTTCAGGTAGTTGCGCAGATTGGCCGTCGAGAGGAAGTTCAGTCGCACCTCCTCGCGCCCGCGCGCGCCCATCGCCGCCGCGCGCTGAGGATCGGCCATCAGGTCAAGGATGCGCCGCACACACCCATCCACGCTCTCCACCAGATAACCTGTCACACCCTCCTGGATTTGCAGAGGAATGCCGCCGACGTTGCCGCCAATCACCGGTTTGTTCTTCCACAATCCCTCAGAGATCGTCAGCCCAAAGCCCTCACGTAGCGACTTTTGCAACACCACCGTCGCCGCCCGCTGGAAGGCGTTGACCTCCACATTGCCCACACCATCGAGATTCGAGAGCAGGTGGATGTCAGGATCGGCGCCCGCGTGCTCTTTTGTGCGCTGGTAATACTCCATGCCTTCCGGGTCGTCGTGCGCCATCGAGCCGATCAGCGCCACCTGCACATCAGGATACTTGCGCTTGACGGCCCGATAGGCGTCAATCACGCCCAATGGGTCTTTCCAGGGATCGAAGCGCGAGACCTGCACCAGCAGCGGACGCTCTGGATCAACGCCATACATGCCCACGATCTCGGCGGCGCGCGCGTCCTCCATCGGCGCATTCTTCGGGCTGAGCGGATCAATCGCTGGCGGCACGATGGCGATCTTCTCTATGGAGAGATCGTTCTTCACGTACTGCGGCATGGTGAAGATCGCCGCATCATACGCCTCGACGAACGGGCGCAGGAAGTTCCAGTATTGCTGATTGGCGGCGGTCAGATCGATATGGCAGCGCCAGATCCACTTGCCTGGATCGGTGCGGCGTAGCGACCGTAACGGCGCAGGCTGAGGATCGTGGACGATCACGTAATCGAACTCGTCCTCGAAGTACATGGCATAGTCTACGTTGGCATGAAGGTAGGCGGCGCGCATGGCGGGCGTCAAATCGAGATCCATGCCCTGAAGCGCGTTGTGCATACTCTTGGTGACGGTGAAGAACTCGTCATTGCCGGGAATGGTGCGCCACTGGGCGTCGAGGCCCGCGCTGCGCATCAGCGGAATCAACGTGTGGAGCATCTCGGCCACGCCACCGCCATACGCAGTGGACGAAATGTGGAGGACACGGGCGCCTTGCAGCGGGCGCGCCAGTCGTTCCAGTTCGGCGATCACTTCTGCGCCGACGACGGGGGCATAGTCCGCCAGAGTCTTTTCAGAGAGGACAACATTTTGCATGCCTGGAGTACGAATCTCCTGCATCGGGCGAAAACTCCTTCGACGATCAGCGTCGGTAGGATAGATGGGACGATAGAAATGGGACAGCCAGAGCAGTTGGAGATGACCGTGTGAAAGACCCGATCATCACCCGCACACGATTCCGCAGACGCTACACACCTATCCCCTCGCATGTTATGCGCCACTCCCACCGTTACACCTGCTGGTTACGGCTGGCGACGCGGAACATCGCAACACGCTTGCAGAACATGCGCCAGTGACGGGACGTGAACTACGTAAGCGGGTGGTAGCGGGCGAACCACCAGCGATTGACGAGCAGCGAATGCGGGTGTGATAGCGATGATACCTGCGTGTGATACCTACGTATATCATAGGCAACACAGGAAGTGTCGTGCAGTCACTCACAACACACAAGAAATAGCGCAATAGTACTCTTTATGCCGCCAGTTTCTCCTGTTGGGGCCATCAGTGGGCGGTCAGATCAGGCAAACCTCAGGCAAACCTCAGGCAAGCCTCAGGCAAGCCACATGATAGAATGCGCGTATCAACAGTACGGCGCAGACACTACAAGCCGGCGTCGCAAAGAGAAGTGCGAGGCGGCATGGAAAACGCGGAGACGACAACAGATACAACGGGCGAGCAACCGCAGGCAACGCCAGCAACGCAGGCGGGTGGGCGGCGTGCAGGCGCCCGGCGCAGCGACGCCGAGATCTCGTCGATCATGCGGCGTGTGCATGGGACGGATACCACCCCGGAACTGCGGCTGCGACAGGCGCTCGCTGCGCGGGGTATTTCCAGCCAGGGACCATCGGTTGATCTGCCGGGCAAGCCTGATCTCGTCTTTGCCGATACACGACTGGCCGTCTTTGTAGATGGCGACTACTGGCACGGCAACCAATGGCGCAGACGCGGCCACAGCTGCCTCGAAGAGCAGTTTCGCGCCACTGCCCGTGAGGAGACACGCGCTTACTGGCTACGCAAGATTCGCCGCAACATGCAGCGCGATTGCGATGCCACCACCGCGCTGCTGCGTTTGGGGTGGCGGGTGCTGCGTCTGTGGGAGAGCCAGATTAGCGCCGACCTCGACGCCTGCGCGGCCCAGATCACCCGCATTCTCGCTGAGGCTCCATTCACCACCAATATGGCGACCATTGCCGAAGCGGGCGCAACGTATCAGGTAAGTCAGGCGCCACAACTTCCGGAGGGGACGCTGGCGGAGAAGACCTGCGCCGAGTTCTTTGCGGGCATCGGGCTGATGCGGCTTGGACTGGAGCGCGCGGACTGGTCCGTCGTCTTCGCCAACGACATTGACACCGCCAAGCATGCGTTCTACACTGGCCACTTTGGCGCCGACGACGCCGCGCACTTCGCGCTGGGCGATGTGCATATGCTGACGGCGGAGCAACTGCCCACCGTCACGCTGGCGACCGCCTCGTTCCCCTGCAACGATCTCTCGCTGGCAGGAGCGCGTGAGGGGTTGGCGGGCAAACACTCTTCGGCATTCTGGGGGTTCATCCAGGCGCTCGCAGGGTTGGGGACACGCAGGCCGCCGCTCGTGCTGCTCGAAAATGTTCCCGGTTTCCTCACGTCGCATGGCGGCGCCGATTTCCAGCGGGCGCTTCAGGCGCTCAACGATCGTGGCTATGTGGTGGATGCTTTCCTGCTCGATGCTGCGCGCTTCGTGCCGCAGAGCCGTCGGCGCCTCTTCGTCGTCGGCCAGCGCGCCGATCTCTTGTCTGATGGCTTGCCTGATAGCTCATCAGCGCCACGAACCGCTGCGCCTGCGAATATGCTGGCGACCGTGAGTGACACACGACCGGCGGCGCTGACTGCGTTTATCGCGGCGCATCCTGAGATCGCCTGGCGCATCCGTCAGTTGCCAGCGCCACCCACGGCTTCGGCGCAGCGGCTGGCCGATCTGCTTGACAATCTGCCCGATGACGCGCCGCAGTGGTGGAGCGCAAGCCGAACACAGCGACTGTTGGGCCAGATGAGCGTGCGTCACCGCGCATTGGCCGAACGACTGATCGCGGCGGATGAAGGGAGCTATGGGACGATCTTCCGCCGCACACGCAACGGTGTGCCGATGGCCGAGTTACGCGCCGATGGGGTGGCGGGATGCCTGCGCACCCCACGCGGTGGCAGCGCCCGCCAGATTCTTTTCAAAGCAGGCTTCGGACGAGTTGCAGTGCGGCTGCTCACTGGGCGCGAGGCGGCGCGCCTGATGGGCGCCGCCGACTATACCCTCACCGGCTCCGAGCATGATGCGCTCTTCGGCTTTGGCGATGCGGTCTGCGCGCCTGTCATCACCTGGATTGCCACCTACTACCTCAACCCGCTCCTCAACGAACTGCTACGCGGTCGGCTGTTGTCAGCATAGCAGCATTCTCCTACCCAGGTGAAGTGGTAGCATAACTCAGCAGTAGTGTTAAATCTACCAGATTTTCGTGTTTTCCGCGTCCCTCTTGACATGCGCCAGGTACCAGTGGGTACAATATGCGCGTTGGGTGGTGACTGTGCCGCCTGTGTGTTCTGCACGCCCGATAGACGCTATGCGGGCGCATCCAGTTCGTGCTGTCTTGCCATTGCCCTACCACAGGGCAGCCCTGCATCCACGCACCCATCCATCAATTCCGCTTTCCAGCGCTGCATCATCCCACCGTTGCTACCGTCTCCATGCAGTCTGCATCAGACTGCGCATTCCATCAATCATCAGCATTCATCCGTATCAGCGTCGGCCTTATTCTTTCCCGCCACGACGCATCAAAAGCCGGTCATGCTGGCGTTTCGTCGTTGCTTGTGGCGCTTCTGAAAGCTGTTTACCCTTCGACATCCCCGTTCGTCGGGAACGAAGGCTGGCAGGTGGCGTTGAAACTGTTCACGCCGCTTTACATACAGCGAGACACATCAATGGGGTGCGTCTCACGTTCTGATGGTTTGTGGAATCCCACGCATGCTTATGTGAGAGGAGTCAATCCTGTGGCAGATCAAAGTGGTGGCGGCCTGGGCGATATGATGAACCAGGCGACACAAGGCGGCCAGGGCATGACAGACAACGCCAAGCAGCAGGCGGAAGGGCAGGTCGACAGCGCCATTGATCAGTTCGCCAGCAAGATTCCCGGCGGCGATCAGTTCGCACAGCAGGCCAAAGACGCCGCCAACAACGCCGTGGACAACATGGCGCAACAGGCGCAGGCGCAGGCGGGCAATATGGCAGGCAACCTGCAACAGCAGGCGCAGGATCAGGCGGGCAACATCGCTGGCAACCTGCCCGGTGGCCTGGGCGATTCCCTCGGCGGCATGCTCGGCGGTGGAGGCAGCGGCGACCAGGGTGGCTCTCAGGGCCAATAACCTGCCACATCTGTGTGTTCGAATAGGTCGCTGATACAGCGTATCACTACGCGACCGGGAGCCACTTCAACCACTGGCGAGCGACGCCAGAGGAAGTGGCTCTGGCAAGCATTTTCACCTGCGCTAGAGAGAACCACGAAAGGCAGAATACACATGGCGGATATCAGCCATCTCGTAGACAAAGCATATGAGTCGAAAGAGTTCGGGGAACTGGCCGACGCACCGGTAGATGCGCTCGAAGGTGTCTCGAAGGCCGATGCTGAGGCGCTGCACAAAGCCTTCGGCATCAAGACGATTCGCGATCTGGCCGAGAACAAGTTCGTGTTGCGGGCGCAGGCAGTGACGGCGCTGGCGAAGGTTAGCGTCAAGGCATAAGCTACCTCCGACGTCATCGCGAATCAATAGCGGCGCATCGTCGCGGTATTGCTCAATCCAGGTCTCAAACCGAGGGCCGGGTGGCTATCTATCATCACTGCAAGGTGAACTGGCCATCCGGCTCTTTGCGCCTCTACGACACTCGCGGCGGACACTCGCGGCGGACACTCGCGGCGAAGGAACACCTATCTGACGTTCCAAAGGGTGAGGCGCGCGCCATCGCGGTCGCTGACCAGCAATTGTGATCCATCAGGCGACCACGCCAGCGCCATATTGGCGTTGGGATACGCGCCAGTGGGAGCGTCGCCGCCGTCATAGGTTTGGCATCCATGATCGGCGGCGCCCAACGCGAGGGGAATCGAGCCGATCACGGCGCCGCTGGTGGTCGCGCGTAGTTCCAGCGTCTCAGTGGAAGGCGCTGTGTTGAAGCAAGGAACATCGGCGAGCAGCGTGCCATCAGGATTCCAGCCGACCAGCGCCCAACCATAGGCTCCGACGGTTTTCTGCACGGCGGCCAGCGCGGCGTCACGCGCAGGGATGGTGATCAGCGCGGGTGGTTGTGCGAGTGAGGGCGCCAGTGTGCCAACCGGCGCGCTGGTAGACGTGACACCACCCGCAGGCGCGTGCAGCGCGGCGCCCACGGTCAACTCCGTCACCAGCACGCCATCATCAGACCAGGCGGGGAAGGTGGTGATGAAGGCGGCGCGTTGTTCCGGCAGACTGGCGCTGCCCGGACCAATCACCACGCCCGACTGCCACAGACTGAACGGCGCATTGCCATCGGGTGAACCGATGGGATACTGCGGTCCCGCATTCGTGGGCAGTTGACGTAGCGGCGCCTGCAAGGGCTGTGACGCATACAACGCTCCGGCGGCGTTCCAGGAATAGACGAGGCCAACCGGCGGCGGCGCTTGCGGCGCCGCATAGCGCAGAGGCAGATTCCACAGCGGCAGACCAACCCCACCTAT
>JBDTAI010000134.1:0-11007 GCA_039924685.1 Ktedonobacterales bacterium | reverse complement strand
ACAGGGCGCAGTGGGAGCGGCAGCGCGGCAGGGGCAGCCGGTGGTGGCTCGTCGTCGCGGTCGTCACGGGATCGCAGTCTTGAAAGGCCGACGCTGGAGTCGGCATCGAGCAGAGCGATGGCGTTGTCGCGGCGGGCAAGCCAGTCGCGTGCGGCCTCGGCCCAGACCTCGCTCTCGCTACGTCCCAGCATGGACGCCATGCGCTCCATGTGTTGCAGCGTCTCGCGTGGCGCCCGCAGGCAATGGATGTCCTGGGGCATGGAACGCTGCTCAACCGCGCCGCTTATGGCGTTCTGGTTGTGCTTGGTGATCTCAACGATTTCTGAGTAGGGGCCACCTGCGGCGGACGCCCGCGTACCTATTGGGAGGCTCTCGGCCTTGAAAGGCCGGAGCACGGTCGGGGGACGCGGACCTGAAGGCGCATTCCCAGTTGGCTGGCTGCCGTCGCGTTCGGTAGCCGACGCCCAGCCCCAGTGTGTTCCAGCGCGTGCCGCCCCCAGGCTGGCGCGGTTGTTCGCCGCCTGTGTCGTGGTGGATGTGTTAGATGTGATGGATGTGGTCGGTGAGATGATCGCCCGCACGATGCCACCACCACCCAGAAACAGGATGTCGCGCATGCCCTGCCGCACAGGGGCGCAACTCATCGCTCGTAACCAACTCATGATGTCTACTCCCTGTTTAGTCTCGCTGATCTCGTGCTACGGAACGACTGTTGACGACTGTTGACGACTGTTGACGATGGATGCCGATGGATGCCGATGTGCCGATGGATATGCGAACCATTCATGTGTTGGCGCGCGTCGTCATTGGCGCTGGCGTCCTGCCTGTCATTTGCAATATTAGAATATATGTTCTAAACTATAGACGAACAAACGCACCATGTCCAGAGGGAATGGGAAGAAACAGGACAATCGGATGTTTGGCCATCATCACCCGTTTGGGCTCACCCGAATGGGCGCTTTGCTTGACGCCAGCCAAAAAGCGGCCATACACTGCCTCAGCATGGCGCATCACACACGCGCAGGCGTCAGGCAGACGACAAACAAATGGCAGGCAGGCAACGGCCTACAGCGAGGAGAGACACAATGGCTGCGTTCCGACGGTTGCGCGAGGGTCGTGGGACAGACGGGGCGCCCACGACGCTAGAGACGGAGCCGCGTCTGGAGCGTAGCGGCCTCACTCCCGTCTCCGACTGGCCCGACCGCTCGACAGGCGCCGCGCTTCCCGCTGTCAAACCAGCATCCAAAACGGTTGGCGCGTCCTCGCCGCTCTTTGCGGGCGTCTGTCGCTACTACCACGACTGTTTCGCCGCCGATGCACGCGGCGGCACGCTCACCAACGTGCTCGACAAAAACCAGTCGGAATACCTCACCTTCGCCAACGGGACCGAGGTGCTGATTACCGGCCAGGTTGATCGCTGTGAGGTGCCGTTGAGCATTGGTGTCACCGCGCAGAACGCCGCCGATGTCAACAGGCGCGAGAAGTTCCTGATCTATGGTTCGCTGTTTCTCGTCGGGCGGGGTCCGTCCCCCACCGCGCGTCGCAAGGGCGAACTCTACTGCGCGCCGCTGCTCTACTGGCCCGCGCACATCGAGCAGGAAGGCTCACAGGCGTTCCTCAGCGTGGACCTTGAAGAGCAGCGCATCAACTTTCCACTGCTGGCCTCGCTGATAGACGCAGAGAACGACGAGCAGGCGCAAGCCTACGCCGAGGCTATTCTGGGGCAGGTTCCCAATGCGCCCTTTGACAATGCCGCCATCCGCGAATTCGCCTCGGTAGTGGGAGAACTGATCCCCGACCTGCGCACCGATGACCTGCAAGCCTATCCTGAATTGCAGCGCGAAGAGGCGATCCGCGACCTGATCGAGCATGATAGCTCGGTGCAACTGCTCTGCGCCTCGGCAATGGCGCTGGTGCGGCGGCCCGTCGAGGCGCGCGGTGTGCTGACCGAGTTGCAGGCGATGGGAATGCGTGGCGAGATGTCTACCCCGCTCGCCGCCATCTTCAGCGACGCCGCCATCTCCGCTGGGGCGGCCAGCGGGCGCACACATACCCCACGCCCGATTCTGGCTGGCGCCGAACTGAGCGCCGCCCAGACACGGGTGCTACGCCAGGCCGAGACACGCCCGCTGACGCTGGTGATCGGCCCGCCCGGCACCGGCAAATCGTTCACCATCGCCCAACTGATCCTCGATGCCGTGGCGCGCGGCCAGACGGTGTTGCTCTCCTCCAAGATGAACAAGGCAGTGGATGTGGTGGTGGAGAAGCTCCAGCCACATCTGGGCGCGCTCACCGTGATTCTGCGCGGCGGCGACAAGCGCTACCGCGAGGAGTTGCGCCAGTTCCTCGATAACCTCTTCGATGGCACGGGCGCCCCGCCACGCCCACGCCCCGGCGAGATTGAGCTACTCGAAGAGCGGCTGCGTCAGGCCGACGCTGAGCTTGCCGACCTCGACACCGCCATCGCGCACAACCTTGACGCCGAGGCGCGCTGGACACAGACCTTCCTGACACTGGCGGGCGTCAACGCCACCGCGCCGGATTATAGTGAGGCGGGCATAGCCGCGCTGGGGCTGGCGGGTCTCGATGTCGCGCGCGACGACCTGCGCAAACGTAGCGCGGGCAAGCTGCCAGTCGTCGGATGGTTCGCTGGACGCAAACGCGAGCAGTTGGTGGCGGAGCTTGCGGAGCAACTGGCGCTGACCGAGAGCGACCCCGCCGCACTGGCCGCCACGCTCGACCGCATCAGCGAACGTGAGCGGCTGCGGGCAACGTTGCGCGAGGTAGAGCATGATCTGCTCTTTGACGCAGGCAGTGACATCAATACGCTGCTGACGCGCCATGCTCGGCTGCGGCGTGACCGTGGCGGACTGGTGGGCGAGTTGCTTTCGGCGCGCAGGCGCGAGGCGCTGGCTGAGGCGCTACGGCTCAGCCGGCGCACACTGGCGCTCTTCAAGACGGCGCTCGAAGCGCGCAGCACCGCCGAGCAGGATAAGATCTTCGCCGAGCTTGACTTCACCGCGCTCCTCAGCACCTTCCCCATTTGGGCCGTCACCAATCCGCATGCGGCGGAACTGCTGCCGCTCGACAGCGAGATGTTTGACCTGGTGGTGATTGATGAGGCCTCACAGTGCGACGTGGCCAGCGCCCTGCCGCTGCTCCATCGCGCCAAACGGGCGATTGTCTGTGGCGACCCCAAGCAGCTACGCCACCTCTCGTTCCTGCGCGAAGACCGGCAGGCGGCGCTGGCGACCCAGCATGGCCTCTCGGCAAGCCAGCGGTCGCAGTGGAACTATCGCACCCATAGTCTGCTTGACGTGATCAATGGCGCGCTGCCCTCGCAGGATGATGTGACACTGCTTGACGAGCATTACCGCAGCTTGCCACAGATCATCGAGTTCAGCAATCGTAGCTTCTATGGGCGGGCGCTGCGCATCATGACGCGTCGGCCCGACACCATCGGCGCGCGCAGTGTGGAACTGCGTCGGGTGAACGGTGTGCGACGCAAAGAGGGCTACAACGTCGAAGAGGTCGAGGCGATTATCACCGAGATCAACAAAATCGCCCGCGCTGAGGCCAAACGATCCCTGGCGCACAAGTCGTCAATTGGCGTGCTCTCGCCCTACCGCGATCAGGTAAACTACCTCAATCGCGCACTGGTGAGCAAGCTGAAGTCGCGGGTGATTCAGGAACACGACATCGCGGTCGGCACCGCGCATACCTTCCAGGGAGATGAGCGCGACATCATGCTGTTGAGCTTCTGCGCCGACCCCACCTCGCACCGCAGCACGCTCACCTTCATGAATCAGGAGAACCTCTTTAATGTGGCCATCACCCGCGCCCGCCGACGGCAGGTGATCTTCACGGCGCTTGATCCGCGCAACCTGCCGCAGGGCCATCTGCTGGCCGACTACCTCAGTTATGCCGCCGATCTGCTGGAGGAAGACCCATCAGAGGCGAGTCACAACATCGGGACGGGCTTCGAGCGCGAGGTGGCCGAGGCGTTGCGCATACGCGGCGATTATACAGCGTATCTGAGCTATCCAGTGGCAGGCTTTGCGGTGGATGTGGTAGCGCAGCGCGGCGCACAGGCGCTCGCCATTGCCTGTGACGGCGACCCACAGCACATGCCGCCGCACACACAACGAACGTCGGCGCAGGAGAGTGAGGCCGCCACGCTCGATAGCGTCTCTGGGCAGGCGATCCTGGAGCGGGCGGGCTGGCGTGTTCATCGCCTCGCCTATCGTCGCTGGCAGCGTGAACCCGATGCCTGCCTCGCCGAGATAGACGCGCTACTGGGCGCGGGCGGCGATGAAGAATAGGTTAGCTGGCAGTTGTGGCAGTGGGCGCCGTGCTGGTGGCTGGTGTAGTGGCGGGCAACCAGTCTACATTGGGCTTCAGTTGGGTGAAGAGCGTCTGCACGTTGCCCTGCGACTGGTTCGAGGCGATGGTGATGGTAGTATCTTTGAGCGAGCCGATGCAGAGCGTTGTGCCAGAGACCTGCGAACTTGTGGCGTACTGCACACTGCTACTCAACGAGCCGCGTTTGGGCGCTTCGGAGAAACTGAGTGAGACGTTGCTGGGCAGCGTGTAGGTGATGCTGAGTCGGGCGCCAAAGATCGGATCGTGGATGGAACCGCCCGCCAGATCGAGGCAGGAGCCGTTAGGCAGCGTCGGCGGCAGATAGGGTGTGAAGCCAAGCTCTGTCTTGACACTGCTCCAGTCCGACGTGAGCGTCTGCGCCGAGGTGCTGTCATCCTGAAAGCTGATCAGCGGCTGATCGCACCAGGGTATCTGGGTGAGACCCCGGCCTGATGCGTTGCTGTCGCCGCCAAAGGAACAGCCCGCCAGCGTGAGCGCCAGCAGCAGCGCCAGCATGAGCGCCAGCGATTTGACCGTAGAACCACGCGACGTACCGGCAAAAGAACCCCATGCGCCCCGCGCCACCATAACCTCTATCCTCTTCTATACACCGCGCTACGCTGCATCTATAACACACTGGCACACCATACGCGACGAATCATCTCGAACATCATGCCGCAACGATGGCAACAGCGACCAGCAGATTGTGAGGGGAGGGTCTGTTGCGCTCAACAGTATAACGCACAATCGCGCAGTTTGGAAGCGTAAGTCCTACTGCGGCAATTCTGGGCAATCGTGGGCATAGCTGATGCGCCATGCTACGTATCGTGGCGCTATAAGGAACTGGCGGGCGCTATCCTGAATGTGCATAACTGTGGCATAGACATATGGGGCCGTATGGGGCATAGTGGGGCATAGATGTGGCGGAGTGAGTGACCTGGAAAACTGTCGGGAAGGACGGTAGCGCGCACATGCCGAAGGAAGCGTCAAAAACCGGGCTAAAAAATGGGCCAAAGACCACGGTTCGCACCGTTGGGCTGATTGGCCATCCCGTCTCCCATTCGCGCTCGCCCGCCATGCAACAGGCGGCATTCGATGCGCTGGGTATCGCCGCGCAGTATGACGTCTGGGATACTCCCGCCGATCAACTCGCCCGCCGTGTCGCGGCGTTACGCGCGCCAGAGATGCTGGGCGCCAATGTTACCATTCCACATAAAGCGGCGGTGGCGGCGCTGCTCGACGCCATCGCCCCCG
This sequence comes from Ktedonobacterales bacterium, assembly GCA_039924685.1. Classification (GTDB taxonomy): domain Bacteria; phylum Chloroflexota; class Ktedonobacteria; order Ktedonobacterales; family JADMIN01; genus JBDTAI01. The sequence continues at coordinate 5,391 of JBDTAI010000134.1, read as the reverse complement.
ATGCGCGGCAGCATACCGGCGTCGTCAATACCATCGTGCGCGACGAGTCGCCCCAGGGCGTCCGTCTGATCGGCTATAACACCGATTTCACCTCCCTGCTACGTGTGCTGGATGAGCATGACGCCTGGGCCACAGGACAGCCAGGACAGGCGGGATCGGATGGTGGCAGGGGCGTAACACGGGTGCTGGTGCTGGGTGCGGGCGGCGCGGCGCAAGCGGCGCTGGGCGCGGCAGCGTGGCGTGGGGCGCAACCCTGGGTGGCGGCGCGACGGCGTGGCGCGGCGCGACGGGCGCTCGAAGCCCTCTATCTGCGCCAACAGAACCAGCCAGCAGCCGCTACACCAGACGTATTCGCCGTGAGCAAGGGGAACAGCGGCAAACATGCGGCGGCCCCACTCACCCTGCCCAACGAGTGGAAGCAACGCGCCCTCAGTTTTGAGGATGAAGCGGCGCTGGCAGCCGTTCTCGCCGAAACGCATATCCTCATCAACGCGACACCTGTTGGCACACGCGATCCCCAGGCCAGCCCGATCCCGCTGGCCAGCCTGCAATTGCTGCCACGCGGCGCCTTCGTGCTGGATATGGTCTACAATCCACCAGAAACGGCGTTGGTTCGCGCGGCGCATGCCGCAGGACTGCGCGCGGCAGGTGGCCTCTCGATGCTGCTCTATCAGGGCGCCGAAGCGTTCACCCTCTGGACACAGCGCCCGGCGCCACTTGCCATCATGCGCGCCGCACTCGAAGCCAGCCTGCGCGACGAAGCCCGTAGCATGTAGCGAGCGGCAGATGGTTCTGCGACCGGATACGTCGTCCAGTCGTAGAATGAGTAAACGTCGGCGTGTATCGGGCGCTCCTCATCTGGGGCTAGCACCCTAGCGGATTGGAATCAGGCTGAACTGGTGGCAGGCGTTATGCGAAAGGCATCTGTAGCGTGTAGCTGATAGACGCAGAAGGGTGATGGAAAGCAGGCGACGAACCACGGCAAGAAGAGCGCGAGAAGGGCAGGCGCAGACATGGGGGCAATGGCGCCCCGCAACGAGCGGGTCACACAACAGACAGTACCAGCGACAGGACAGGTGGCAAGTCAAGGCTATCAAGGCCCGTATGAGCGACAGCGGGTACGGCGTCCGCGCTGGCATGACTACACAGCGTTTGTACTCTCTGGTGGTGGGGCGCGCGGCGCACTGCAGGTGGGCGCGCTACGGGCGCTGCTCGAACGCGACATCCAGCCGGATGTGATCGTGGGTACCTCGATTGGCGCATGGAATGGCGCCTGGCTCGCCGCGCATCCGACGCTTGGGGGAATGGATGAACTTGCTGACATCTGGCGCGGCCTGCGCTCGGAGCAGGTATTGCTTGGACGCGACATCTTGCATGCGCCACCCCAGGCACTGACGGGCGTGCTCATGCTGGCGGCAGCGCAACGCATGACACGCGGTTACCCCTCGCTCTATAGCGATGCGGGGGTGCGCCAGTTGCTCACGCGCAGTGTCGGTGATAGGACCTTCGCCGATCTTCAGACACCGCTGCATATCATCGCCGCTGACCTCACCTCTGGAACCCGCGCCATCTTCAATGAAGGGCCATTGATCCCAGCCATTCTGGCGTCGTCGGCGATCCCCGGTGTCTTCCCGCCTGTGCGCATCGGCGACAGCGTCTATGCCGACGGCTGCGCGCTGGATAGTTGCAGCATCGAAACGGCGCTGCAACAGGGAGCGCGGCGGCTGTTTGTGCTGGCGGTGGGCTATGAGAATAGCGAGGAAGATGGCGCCTACTGGTCGAGCATGCTAGCCCCCGTCACGTCGTCGCACTCCTCACACTCCTCGTCCCATACGACGCCACGCGCCAAAGGCGAGCCCAGTCATGGCATGGCGGCGATCTTCGAGCGTATCACGCAGGTCGTCAGCCTCTATCAACTGCAACAGGCGCTTCAGCGCATCCCGCGCGGTGTCGAGACGCATGTGATCTTCCTGCCGACCGGCCACGGCGCCAACATGCTTGACTTCAGCGCCGCCAACGAGTGGATGAAGAGCGCCTACATCGTCGCCAGCCAGTATCTCGATACGCATCTCGAACGTGCGACATCGCAGGGCAATTCCGCCGTGGTAGGCGTGGCAGAGGCGCCGACCCTGCCACCGGAAACCAGCAGCGAGAGCGAGAGCGTCGCATGACACAAGCATCTCCATCGCCGCGCAATGGGCAGGATTGGTCTGACGCTGGCAGTTGGGAGCGCCTGTTGCTGGCGTTGGGTCAACGCCCACGCGGCCTCTTCACGGATATTGACGGCACACTCAGCCCCATCGCGCCCACGCCCGCTGAGGCGCATATACTACCCGGTGTCCGCGAGTTGCTGGCCCAGACGCAGACCGCCTTCGACGTGGTAGCCGCTGTCTCGGGGCGCGCGGCGCGGAATGCGCGCCACATGGTGGGCATCCCCAGCCTCACCTACATCGGCAACCATGGCCTCGAATGGCTCGAACCAGGCGACGGCGCCGAGGGCGCCGGGCAACTCATGCTGTTTCCCGGCGCGGAAGCATATGAGCAACCCATTCGCGTGGCGCTCGAAGAGGTAGGCGCGGCGCTGGCGCCGCTGTTTCCCGACGCGCAACTTGAGGCAAAGGGTGTGACGGGCAGCATTCATGTGCGCCGAACCAGTGATCCTGCGGCGGCGGAGGCGGCGGCCTATGCGGCGGCGCTGGCAGCGGCGGAGACCCGTGGGCTGCGGGTGACACGCGGCAAACTGGTGGTGGAGCTACGTCCGCCGCTGGCGGTGGATAAAGGAGTTGCGGTCGCGACGCTGATCGCTGAACGGGGGCTGCGTAGCGCGATCTATCTGGGCGATGACACCACCGATATAGATGCCTTTCGCGCGCTTCGTCGCCTCACCGCCGCAGCGACGGCTGCGCAACCGTTTGTCGGTGTCTCGATTGCCGTGTTGCAGGAAGAGGCGCCACCTGCGCTCGCCGCCGAAGCCGATCTCACGCTGCCCAGCATCGCCGCCGTTCCCGATCTGTTGCGCTGGCTGCTCGCTCACGCTCATCAGGCGTAATCTGCTGAGGCGTAGCTACGCGCATTTAAGAAGGAGACGGGCACGACAGGAGGTTATGCGCCACGGGCGGCGTTGCGCACCGCCTCGGCCATCGTCGGGTAGGGCAACAGCAGATCGCCCAGCGCCTGGGCGGGCAATCCGGCGCGCAGCGCCAGCACGACAGGCGCGATCAGTTCTCCTGCATTTACCGCCAGGATATGGCAACCCAGCACTGCGCCATCCTGATCGGTCAGCAGCTTGACCTCACCCGCCGTCTGGCCAGTGATGATGGCGCGCTCGACATCCTCAAAGCTGACACGCAGCACGCGAAACGTCTGCCCTTGCTGGCGTAACTGCTCCTCAGTGCGCCCCACGCGCGCAAGTTCTGGCTCAGTGAAGATCGCCCAGGGAATCACACGCTCATCGAAGGGCTGTCGCTGCTCGGCAAAGGCGTTGCGCGCGGCAAGTTCACCCTGCGCGCTGGCCACATGCGTGAACTGATAGCGGCCCAGCGCATCGCCCGCCGCCCAGATATGCGCAACATTTGTACGCAGCGTCGCGTCCACCTGCACGCCATGCTCATCATAGACGACGCCCGCCGCATCGAGTCCCAGGCCATCCAGCGCCGGTTTCCTGCCCAACGCCAGCAAAACCTGATCCACATCCAGCGCTTCTTCACGGCGGTCGGCGCACTGAATGGTGAGCCGCTTGCCCTCTGAGATAGCCTCCACACGGCGCACCTCCGCCTGGGTCTCGATGCGCACACCGTCGGCGCGCAACTGCTCGACCAGCATGCAAGCCAGTTCCTGATCCTCGGTATCGAGTACCGCATTGCTGCGCTCCAGCAGTGTCACCGCGACGCCGAAGCGGGTGAAGATTTGCGCGAACTCGATGCCATTGGCGCCGCCGCCAATGATGGCGAGCCGTTGGGGGAGCGCAGGCAGCGTCACCGCTTCGATGTTGGTAATGTAGCCTGCCTCGCGCAGCCCCTCGATAGGCGGGATGATGTTCTCGGCGCCGGTGGCGATCATGATGTTGGCGCCGCGTAATCGTGTGCCATTGACCTCAACTGCGTCCGGCGCAACGAACTGCGCTTCACCATGAAAGACGGTGACACCCTGTGTGCGCAATGCCCGCGCCGCCTGAGCGGGATTGCCGCCACGCATGCGGGTGATCACCTGCTGCGCGCGCGCGACCACCGCTGACCAGTCCGCCGAGGCAGTGGGGATGCGCAAACCGTAGCGGTCGGCCTGGCGAGCCTGAGTGAACAATCGCGCTGTGTGCAGCAGCGTCTTGGTGGGATCGCAGCCGTAGTTCAGGCATGTGCCGCCCAGCACGCCACGCTCGATCAGCGCCACGCGGCGCCCGGCCTGCGCCGCCGTGGTAGCTGCGCTGCTACCCGCCGCGCCGGAGCCGAGCACGATCAGGTCATACTCTGTGTCGGCATCTTTGGGCGCTACGCCCGCGCCATGCGCCTGCCGCCTGCGTCCCTGCGCATTCCCACGTTGCGCCATGCTCGCTCCCTTCACCAGCCAGCACGCCTCACCGCACGGTGACCATGAGCGCATCATAACCGGATGCGCCGTCGGGCAGCGGATCAGCGGCGGCGGGCGTCTGCACATTGCCATTCAGGTCAATCGCGCGCGCGACAATCACATGCGTGCCCGTCGTTGGCTGCCAGGGATATTCCCACAGCACCCAGGTGAGCGCGCCCAGCGGGCGGCGTAATGTCGCCGCCTGCCATATCTTTCCGCCATCAACACTTACATCTACACGCGCTATGCCATTGGCGCCTGAGTAGGCGACCCCAGCAATGGGTGTGCGGCGATTGACCAGCAGATCGCCTTCATGTGGTGTGTCAATGCGCGCCGTCATCTTGACATGCGCTTCGCGTGTCCAGCCGCGCTGCTCCCAGTAGCCGGTGAAATCGCCAGCGGCAACCTGTAGCCGCGTCAGCCACTTGCCATTCTTCATGCCATAGAGGCCGGGAATCAGCATGCGCGCCGGATAGCCGTGTGGTTGGGGAAGCGGCTGACCATCGAGCAGATAGACGACGAGCGACTGCGGATCGAGCGCCTGACTGAGATGCAGCCGGTCGCTATAGCCATCGGCGGCGGTGAAGATCAGTTGAGTCGCGCCGGACTGGATGCCCGCATGGTTGAGTAGATCGGCGAGACTGACGCCAGTGAAGAGGCCAGAGCTCATCAGGTCGCCGCCCACCGTGTTGCTGATACATTCAAGCGTGTGGTATTGCTGGCTGCTTGGCAGCGCCTTGAGTTGGTCATAGGTAAGCGTATACGGCGAATTGACCATGCCGTTGATCTGCAACGACCACGAGCGGGTGTCAATCTGGGGATCACCCA
>JBDTAI010000133.1:0-14823 GCA_039924685.1 Ktedonobacterales bacterium | reverse complement strand
AGGGGATGGTTGGTGCCAAGGGGCGGGATCGAACCGCCGACACCGGCTTTTTCAGAGCCGTGCTCTACCAACTGAGCTACCTTGGCGTGGGCCTGTGAGGTGGGTCTGGCGCGCCAGCGTGACGTAGTGTACCATCCCACCCGTTGTGTTGTCAACTGCTGCGATCACTTCAACCAATCGTACCCCGAAGTCCCATCCCTCTTTCCGCTTGCTGTACACTGGGAGAGAATGTGAGGACATAGAAGGCGGGCGCACATCGGCTGCCAGGGGGAGTGGATGAGTGTATGGTGAGGAAGCGGATAGTGATAACACACGCGCCGGAGGTGACTGAGCAGGCGTCGCTCTCTGAGCTGACCGCGCCCGCTCCTTCCAGTAGCAGCAACGCAAGCGAAACCACGCCCGCTGGCGCCAGCGGCAATATCCGCATCGAGCGGCTGATTTTGCATCACCTGGATAATCGCACGGGCAATCTGCAACTGGTGGACGAAGAGGCGCTGCTGGATGGACGCGGTGAGGTGTTCTTTGCCAGCCATATTCTGGCGGCGGCCCGTCGCGCCGACTGGTATGCGCGCTTCCAAGACGCCAGCGGCGAGGTTCCTGCGCTCTGCCGCAATTTGCTGGCCACGACAGGGAATGTGGATGGCTTCGTCGGCGCATCGCAGCGGCTGGCGCGTCGCCTCTACGATCACATGTGCCAGCGGCCCAACAAGATCACGCCCGGCGATTTCGTCGCCATCGTCTATACCGCCGACGACCGCCCGACGCGCCATGTCGCGCTGCTCAAGCTGGACCCCGACCAGGAACGGCTGATCCGCACCTTCGAGCGCATCCATGATCGCCTGCGCGTCAGCATCACCACGGCGGGCAACCTGCTGCCAGAGACGATCCGCCTGCACAAGTGCGCACTGCTGACCGCGCACGAGGATGCTGACGACTTTCTGGTGACGCTGCTCGATACCCAGGCCGGGCCGCGTTCGGATGGCGTGGCGGCGTTCTTCTACCGCGACTTCCTCACCACCACGCTCACCGCCTCGGCGCGGCGCCACACCCGTCTCTTTCTCACCTCCACCGAGGGATGGCTGGACGCATACCGCGATACCCTGGCGCCAGCAGCGATCCTGCGCTTCTATCGCGCGCGGCGGCTGGCGCTGACGGGCGAGCGCGTCACGCTGGCCGACTTTGCCCACGCGGCGTTGCCCGACAATCTCCAGTTGCAGGCCAGCCTGATCGCGGCGACGCAACGGATGCTCTTTGGCGGCGAGCGCGCTCATGACGAACCAGCGCCCGACAGCTTCGCGGTGGATGTGGCGATAGCGCGCCCGTTTACCCAGACAGTGACGCTGGAACTCGACGACGGCGCGCGCATCAAGGTGAATGCCCAGCGATTCGACGATCTGGTGCAGGTGGCTGGCCAGCGCACGGGCGAAAACAAGTTCCACCTGACGCTGGAATCGCTGACGCTGCGGGAGGTGACGGGATGAGCGGCGATGGAGATGCTGGCAGACGCCGTCAGCAACAGCGCAGGCCCGGACAATCCCGGCCATCGGGAGCGCCGACGGGCCTCGCCCCTGATACGACCGTCGCTCCCTCTGGGGATTATACCGGAAGCATCGGGCAAATCATATCATCTGAAAGCGCCGCTGCTGAAGCTGACAGCCCATCACCATCATTGCTGGGAGCATTGATGGAGTTACGTGATCTGGGCGACGCCGTGGCGGCGGTTGGGCGCGCATTTCAGATTGAGTCGCACCGGCTGGCGCTGGCGGAGGCGCTCGATAGCCTGCAAACCACCACCAGCCTGCCGCTTGACGAGCTGCTGGCGGGCGACCTGAGCGACAATCCGGAGCAAGTTGCCGCATGGTTTCGGCTGCTGGGCGACGATCTGGCGCTCGATCTCAGCCTCGAAGGACTCGATCCCGACGCCGAGCCGATCAATGCCACACTGCGGGCCGGGCGCGATCCGCGTGGCGCCTTGCAGGCGTTTCTGGCTGCGGCGCAACCTGTCGTGGAGATTCAAGGAGCCGATGTGTCAGCAGTCATCCGCATCGCCATTGGCAAGACGCAGGCGCAGGCTATCGCGCACCGCATCCTTGCCGAACGCCCAGGTGAACTGGCCGCGCCCGATCTGTTGGCGCACACCAACGTCGTGGTGATGTATCAGACGGCGGCGTGGGAGCGACTGGTGGCGCTCGAACGGCTGGATGTATGGGCGAGCCGGGGCATCGTCAGCGCGGAGAACCGTTGCTGCGTGTTCGTCTGTGATGCGGCGGGCTATCTGGGTGGCGTGGCGCTCGAAATCGTCGGCGCGGCGAACATAACAGCCCCCGTATGGCTGCCAGTGTCGCCGTCGGCATGGCGTCGCTTCGTGGAACGCGCGCGCCAGATACGCGCCCTGCGCGCCGAGGAGCAGCGCTGGGACCATGCGCCACGCTTCATCACCCCGGAGCATGTCGCGCTGGTGGAACGACATGCAGCAACCACGGCAGACGCAGGGCTGGCTGAGACGGCGCGGCGGCTGGCAGCGTTGCGTGCAGCACTGGCGGCGACCTACCTCGCCTCACAGGTGGATGGAACGTTCGCGCAAGGGCTAAACCTACGCTTCGCGGGCGCCCGACCGACCATTTGCCGACCTGATGGTGACGCAGACATTGCCACTGATAGCGCCGACGATTCGACACTGGCGCGGCTGGCGGGGTGGGCCTATGCTGGCGGCTCACCGGCGACGTTGACCATCGCGCGCGAGTGTCTGGCGGACGAATTGCCAGGTGGGGCATCGGTGACGTTGGCGCAGGTGGAGCAAGCGGCTGAAACGGCGCTCGAAGCCGCCAAAGCCAATCTGACACTCTACATCCAGCGCAACACCACCCAGTATTTTGCGCTGCGGCAGGCGGCGCAGGATGCTGTGGGCGCCTATAGCGAGACCGTGCGCAAAGCAGTGAGCGACCTGACCAGCGATATGGTGGATAGCGTGTATCGCACAGCGGCGCTGCTGGTCGGCATCGCCATCGCCTGGCTGATCCAGCCACTGGCTTCGCTCTGGCTGCTGCGTATAGCAATCCCACTCTACGTCGCCTATATCGTCTTCCTGCTGCTCTTTGTGATGCGCGCCCGCTGGGACCGTTATGTGCTGGAGCAGACGGCGCTGCGCAACCGGCTGGCTACGATGGACGAACTGACCGCGAATCTGCGCGCACGGCTTATCGCGCCAACCATCGCCGCCGATGACTACTTTCAGCGCTACTTCCGTCGCAGTTGCTGGCTCTATGTCGCGTTGGGCGCGCTGGGCATCGTCCTCTTCATTCTCTTATGGACGCCGCTGGCGCATAGCCTCGCGCCTGCCATCACCTCCGCAACGCCTACCCCAACGCACATCGTTCGCTGAAAACACCAAGCCATCAACCACTTCCTCCGCTCCTCACAGGAGCGGGGCCGGGAGTGCGATCCGCAGGTTGCCATGCAACGCTATAGTTTGTATAGTGACATGGCAGGCGCACTTCTCCGCCTGCCATAAACACCTACAACCAACCTCGCAGACCCTACAGACACTACCAAAGGATGGCATTTCATGCGGCTTGGGCTACAGGTTCCCAACTTCACTTTCCCCGATAGCGCGGCGCAGCTTGGCGAGACGCTGGGCGGCATCGCCGAACACGCCGATCAGGTAGGCCTCTATAGCTTCTGGGTGATGGACCATTTCTTCCAGATTGGCCACGTCGGACCCGCCGAGAATGACATGCTCGAAGGCTGGACGACGCTCGGCTATGTCGCCGGGCGCACCAAACACATTCACCTGGGAACAATGGTGACGGGCGTGACGTATCGTTACCCCGGCGTGCTGGTCAAGACAGCCACCACGCTGGATGTGCTCTCAGGCGGGCGCATCTACTTCGGCGTGGGCGCCGCCTGGAATGAGCAGGAGCATCAGGGGCTGGGCGTGCCGTTCCCGCCGCTGGCCGAACGTTTCGAGCGACTCGAAGAGACGCTGCAAATCGCGCAGCAGATGTGGCAGAGCGACGACTCCGCCTTCAATGGCAAGCACTATCAACTTGCCCGCCCGCTCAACTCGCCACAGGCGATCCAGCGGCCCCATCCGCCGATTCTGATTGGCGGTGGCGGTGAGCGCAAGACGCTGTGGCTGGTGGCGCAGTATGGCGACGCCTGCAATCTCTTTGCGCGCATAGGCGATGACGCGCTGCAACACAAGCTGGACGTGCTGCGCGAACACTGCGACGCGCTGGGCCGCCCCTATAGCGACATCGAGAAGACGACCCTCAGCACGATCAGCCTCAGCCGCGAGGGGCGCGAGGGGACGATGACACCCGACGCCGCCGTGGAGATGTTTGGCAAACTCGCCGCGATGGGCATTGACCAGGCGATCTTCAACTCACCCGATGTCCACAAACCGGAGTTCTTCGAGCTGCTGGCTGAGGTCGTTCCCCAAGCGGACAAGATCGCTGTCGCCGGGAGATAGGCCAAAGCGGCCAGCGGCTGAAGCCGCGCCTCCGGGTGGGTCTTGCCACTACGAAGTCCACCTGCGCAGGCTGGAGAACACAGATCACACGTGGGTCCTTTAGGCTCCACGTCGCATACTCTCCGCCCTGGTGTACTTTGACATCGTGATCGGGTACTGACCCGGTTGTCCTGGGCGATTACCCGTGACCTTCAGGCCACGAGCCAACAGGGACACTCCAGGACCCGATGCAGGCGCCACATAACAGTATGGCAGAGAGCAGGCGCCTCACCTTCAGAACAGGATAATCAACCATGCCATTGTCTGAGAAAGCCCGCGCATTCCTCACGGAGCAACGTTTCGCCGTGCTAGCAACCATCAATGCGGATGGCGCGGCGCAACAAACCGTCATGTGGTATGAACTGCGTGGCGACACCATTCTGATGAATACCGCCGTAGGACGCATCAAGAATCAGAATCTGCGCCAGGAGCCGCGCATCTCGATCTGCGTCTCCGTTGGCTACACCTATGTCACCATCAGCGGAACGGCGCAGTTGATTGACGATCCACAGACAGCGCAGGCCGACATCCGCGCGCTCGCCATCCTCAATCATGGGCAGGAGGAGGGGACGCGACAATCTGAAGAGCAGTTCAGCAAGCAGCAGCGTGTCTCGATCTACCTGCCCATCGAGCGTGTCATCGCGTATGGCTTTGAGGACTGATTGCCCATGATTGTCGCGCTTGCCGGAGGGGTGGGGGGCGCCCGATTGGCCCACGGCCTGTATCGCGCGCTGCCGCCTGATACGCTCACCGTCGTCGTCAACACTGGCGACGACTTCGAGCGTTATGGGCTGCGCATCTGCCCCGACGCCGACACCGTACTCTACACACTGGCGGAGCTTGCGAACAGCGCCACCGGCTGGGGCATTGCGGGCGACACCACCGCCGCACTCGACATGCTCAAACGCTACGGCGATGACGCCTGGTTCTGGCTGGGCGACCGCGATCTGGCGACGCATCTGCTGCGAACCGAACATCTGCGCGCGGGTCAACCGCTCACCAAGGTGATGCAGTCGCTGGCGGCGGCGCTGGGCGTGCGTGCGGCGCTGCTGCCAATGAGCGACGAGCCAGTCGCCACGTTGGTCAACACACCGGATGGCGAGCTAGCCTTCCAGGAGTATTTTGTGCGCCGCCAGCATCAGGATACGGTGTTGGGCGCGCGCTTCGACGGTATCGAGCAGGCTCATATTCCAAACGCCGCACGCGCCGCGATTCAGGAGGCTGAGGCGATCATCTTCTGCCCCTCCAACCCCATCGTCAGCATCGGGCCGATCCTGGCGGTTCCCGGTATGCGCGACCTGTTGCGACAGGCGGCGGCGCCAAAGGTGGCAGCCAGTCCGCTGATCGGCGGCAAGGCGCTCAAGGGTCCGGCGGACCGCATGCTGACGGACCTGGGATATGAGTCGTCGGCGGTGGGTGTCGCCACGCTCTACCGCGATCTGCTGCAAGGGATGGTGATTGACGAGGCCGACGCGCACGATGCGCCGCGTATCGAGGCGCTGAGCATGCGCGTACTGGTGACGCAGACGGTGATGCGCGACACGACGGACCGCGAACGGCTGGCGCGCGAGACGCTGGCCTTCGCCGCGACGCTGCGCACAGCGGATCGGGGAGAGCAGGCATGACACGCTCATCGCTAACCATCGCGGCGCTTGTCCCGCTGAACGCGCCTGCGCTGGCGAAGACGCGACTGGCAGGCGCACTCTCACCAGATGATCGGCGCGACCTGACGCGCTGGCTGGCGGCGCGGGTGATCACGGCAGTGAACTCCTCCGGCGTGGTCACGTCACTGGGTGTTGTCAGCCCTGATCCTGAGACGCTGGCCTGGGCGCAGACAGTGGGCGCGACGCCGCTACTCCAGACCGGCGGCGACCTCAATGCGGGGCTGGCGCTGGGAAAAACCTGGGCCAGCGCGATCAACGCCGACGCGCTGCTGATCACACTGGGCGATCTGCCGACGTTCACAGCCAGTGAGGCGCGCGCGATGATTACGATGGCGGCTGCGTCGGAGCACACCATCGTGTTGGCGCCTGATCGCGCGAGTCAGGGAACGAATGCATTGCTGGCGCGCCCACCAGAGATAGCGCCGCTGGCGTTTGGGGCGGGCAGCTTCGCGCGGCATATGGCGCTGGCGCGGCAAGCGGGCGCCGATCCGCAGATATTCACGGCGCCGGGAACGGCCTTCGATGTGGATACGTCGCCCGATCTGGCCGAACTACGCGCGCGTGGCCTCTGGGCTCCACGGTCCCACGCCAGCGTCTATACCATCGGTCATTCGGCGATGCTGCGCGCCGATCAGCAGGAGCAGCAGGAGCAGCATGAGCGGGCGGAGTGGCAGGCAGAGGAGGAGCAGCATGAGCGGGCAAGACGCTGATACACAGCAAACAGATCAGCCGGAGACAACATCGGCGCCCAATGAGGTGCGGCTGATCGCGTTGCATGGTGTCCCGGAGGCGCAGCCCGGCGATGATGTAGCGCAGCTTGTGCTCGCGGCGGCCAGCACAACAGGCGACTTCAGCTTTCAGGATGGCGACATTCTTGTCGTGACGCATAAAGTCGTCTCCAAAGCCGAGGGTCAGCTTGTAGACCTGCGAACCATCGAGCCATCCGATCTGGCGCGGCGCTTCGCCGAACGCTGGGGCAAAGACGCCCGGCAGGTAGAGGTGGTGCTGCGTGAGAGCGTTCGCGTCGTTCGCATGGATCGCGGCATTCTGATCGCGCAGACGCGCCACGGCTTCGTCTGCGCCAACGCCGGTGTAGACGCCTCGAACGTTCCCGGTGATGCGACGGTCTGCCTGTTGCCGCGCGATCCCGACGCCTCGGCGGCGCGGTTGCGCGAGGAGTTGCAGCGGCGGCTCGGTATTGAGCTTGCCGTGATCATCACCGATTCGTTTGGGCGACCCTGGCGACTAGGAATCGTCAATGTGGCGCTGGGCGTCGCAGGTCTCGCCCCGCTTGCGGACTATCGCGGCGCCCCCGACGATCAAGGGCGCATCATGAATACCAGCGTGATGGCGATCGCCGATGAGATCGCCTCCGCCGCCGAACTGGTGGCGGGCAAGGTGGCGCGCACGCCGTTCGTGGTCGTGCGCGGCTACCCCTACCAGCGTCGCGACACAGGCTCAGGCGCCGAACTAGTGATGGATGCGGCAAGCGATCTGTTTCGATAGGTTGGGAGTTGAGCGAGTGATCCAGATCATTCTGCTGAACGGTGGGTCGAGTTCAGGCAAAACGACTCTTGCGACCTGTCTTCAGGATGTTTTACCTTGGCCGTGGTTGCATTTGGGCGTTGATACATTGATTGACGCCATGCCGAAGGCGCTGCTCGCCACAGAAACCGGCATCGAATTCGGCGCTAATGGTTCGGTTCGCCCAGGGTCAGCATTTCGGCAATTGGAGTCGGCATGGATGCAGGGTATCGCTGCTATGGCGCATGCCGGGGCGCGGATCATTATTGATGATGTCTTCGTCAGTGGTGTTGACGCCCGCAATAGATGGCAGGCGGCATTGGCCAGCGTATCGGTACTGTGGGTGGGGGTATACTGTGACTCCGCCGTTGCGACCGAACGCGAAAAAGGTCGGGGAGACCGTATAACGGGCATGGCAGTGTTGCAAGCCCGAATGGTTCATGCTGGCATCGCTTACGACGTTGAGGTGGACACAAGCGAGATGTCGGCGATGAAGTGCGCACAACGCATTGCGCAATTGGTGGACCAGTGAAATTGCAGGAAATCTCGCCGCCTCTGGCCGGATGCGGGCGCGAGGCTACCCTCGTTGATCTGCCCGGCTTCACTCATCTCGTCAGCGATGTCTTCGCGTGAGCGCCCAGCAACTCTTCGACCGAGGCGATCACCTCTTCGGGCGGAATCGCTTTGAGGCAGGCGTAGGTATAACAGGGGTTGTGATACCAGAAGGCGTCATTGCCGACGAAGCGGAAGCAGGGATAGCAGGGCAGGCTGGAGTGGACCAGTTTGCTACGGTAGCCTGTGCGCCCGACGGGAGAGAACTCGCGCCAGTCGGAGGGGCCGTAGATGCCGATGGCGGGCGTATTCACGGCGGCGGCGATGTGCAACGGGCTTGAGTCGTTGCCCACAAACAGCGTGGAGGCGTCGATCAGCGCGCCGGTCACCTTCAGGGAGGTCGCGCCCGCCAGCATATGCGCCGATCCGTCTGGCAGCAGCGCCGCCATCTCCTGCGCCAGCGGAATGTCCACCTTGCCGCCGATCAGCAGGATGCGCGCCCTATACCGTTCGATCAGATGCGCGGCTACCGTGGCGAACCTGTCAGGAGCCCATTGTTTGCGCCCGTTGTAGCCGTCGCCGCCGACGTGCATCGTCACCAGCGTCTCCCCTGGCGCAATGTCCAACCCTTCCAGCAACTCATGCGCCTGCGCCCTCTCGTCGCTATTCAGATAGAAACGTGGCGTGCGCTCATCGGGATCAGTGGGGATGGGAATCAGCGGCTCGATGGCCTTGAAGTAGTGGTCAATCGCATGGCGGGCGCGGTATTCCTGGGTGTGTGCGCCAACCAGCATCCAGAACGGCGGCATCTGAAGGCTGAGGCGGGGAGCGCGTAGTCCGGCCAGCGCCGTCACGATGTCGCCCGCCGCCGAGAAGTTGATGATCAGGTCGAAGTGTTCACGGCTGAGATGCCGTACACCATGCAGGAAGCGTCGCCACTCCGGCCCAGCGCCACGTTCAGGCGTCAGCAGCAGCCCATCCACATCCGGGTTGCCGTCGAGGATGCCCGCGTTGCTGGGCGAGACCAGCGCCAGGATGCGCGCCCCGGCGAAGCGTCGCCGCAACTGCGCCAGCGCGGGCGTCAGAAAGAGTGTATCGCCAATCGGACAGAGCGCCGCCACCAGAATGCTCTGCGGCTCACGCCGCAAATGAAACGCCACGGTCCATAATCCTTTGCCTAATCCTCGCTCTCCACACCACCTGCCTGACCGGGCGCGTCATCGCCATGTTGCACACGCACAGCATAATAGACGCTGAACAGACCGGCAGCCGCGACCGCCACCGATAGCAATATCAGCGCCGTCGGCAGGCCAAAGTGGTCAGCCGCCAGCGCCACCAGTGGCACGGTGATTACGGTAATCGCATTGAGCAGCATGATCTGCAACGCCAGCACACGCCCTTTGATAAAGTCCGGCGAGTGTTCCTGCACCCGCGTCTGGGCCGGCACATTGATGAAATCCAGCCCGATGCCGATCAGGAAGGTGAGTGAGAGCATGATCGCCAGATACGGCCAGGAACTCCACCAGAAATGCGGCTGTAGCAGCGGCGCAAGCGCATGCGTGAACGAGAGTAGCGCCACACTCAGCGACAGCGTGACCACACCGATGGTGATCGTCAGCGTATAGCGCAGGCGACGGGCGATGTTGGGCGTCAGCGCCGACCCCAGCACCAGTCCCAACCCGGCGGGCAGGAAGACCAGCACGGCGAGATTGCTGGAAAGGTGGAAGAACACCTGGACGAAGCGGGGCGCAATCGTGGCGACGACAGCGATGATGATGCCTGCCAGCGTCAATTGCCAGACCGAGACGAACAGCACCTTGTCTTTGCGGAGAAAGTTCCACGACTCGGCAATCCCTGGCCAGATGCCGCGCAGCCGTCGCCCGCGATGGGGCATCCGCTGGCGTGGCCCATCGGATTGCGTGCGTCGCGAGGAGCGTAGCCGATCTTTAGGGATTGTCAGGATCAGCGCGGCGCAGACAAGATAGAGTACCGTGACGATGGCGAAGAGCGACACCACAGATGGGATGCTGATGCTATGCGCGCCGGAGCCAATTTGCAGGGTAGGGATGAGCAGCAACGCCAGCGGCCCCAGGATGATCAGGCCCGCCGCCTGGGCCAGCGTGAAGGTGATGTTGAACAGCGCCAGTGCATTGATGAGTTCCTGTTTCTTCACCAGCTTGGGAATCGCCGCGCCCTCTGCCGGACTGAAGAACTGCCCGACCAGCGCAATGAAGAAGGTGAGCGCATAGATCGGCCAGAGCGACTTGGGATTGATCAGCAATGTGACCACGAAAAGCACGCAGGCGGCGGCGCGCAGCAGATTGCTGAAATAGAGGATGCTGCGCCGGTCGAAGCGATCTACCAGCACACCCGCCGGGGCGCCGAAGAGCGCAGCGGGCAGGCTGAACGCCACAATGGCGCCGCTGGTGGCTGTCACCGAGCCACCCACGTTGCTGACCAGAATGATCATCGCATAGTTGGCGGCGTTCATGATCGTCTGGGAGATCACCTGCGCCAGCCAGAGCCGCAGGAAGTAGCGGTTGCCCAGCACTGCCTTGAAGCCGCCTGATCCTGCGATGGCCACCAGACGTGGGTTGGTAGAGAGGTCCGCCAGAGGTAATGCGCGCGGACGAAGACCCGGCACGCTGGGTTTGGTCATCGATCCGCTGGCTTCAGCTTCCTCTGGATAGGCCTCTTCACCATAGTACAGCGCCTCCGGCCCCTGTCGCTCATCGTGCTCATCTTGCTCACGGGGGTCGGATGGATCGGTGACATGCGGAATGTTCGCCATATTCCCTCGCCACTAGCGCGTTGCACATCAACAAAGGTTCGTTAGCGGTTCGTTAGCGGTTCGTTACTCGGTCAGGTCGGTTTCAGCCTTCGTCGGCGCTTCGTCGGCGCCACGACTGAGCATCTGCTTGATGCGCTTCTCCACCTCGCTGCGTGGCAACAACACGCGCCGCCCGCAGCCCTCACACTTCAGGCCGATGTCGGCGCCGAGCCGCACCACACGCCAGTCATAGCTGCCACATGGATGCGGCTTGCGCAGGCGCACACGGTCGCCAAGCGCGAGATCGGCGTATTTTCTCTCGGTCGTCATGGCCTCACTCCCTATTCCGCCTACGTAGCAACGCCTCCATATAGTTGCGCGACCTCACCCCGACCCGCTCCCCTGCGCGGGGAGCGGCTGGGAGAGAGGTCTAGCGCCCGTCTCGATACAGGCCATGCTCCTGAATATAGGAGCACACAGCGTCGGGCGCAAGATAGCGAATGGGCAGGCCCGCCGCCACGCGCTCACGCAGCGAAGTAGCCGCCAGATCAAGCTGCGGCGAAGGCAGCAGTGTCAGCCGTTCACGCAGGCCGGGCAGGCGCGCTTCCAGCTGCGCAAGTTCGACGTCGTCCGCCTCAAAGCCGGGACGATGGGCGGCGATCAGGCCGTCCAGCGCGGCTAGCACACCCGGCGCATCATACCACTCTGGCAGAAGCGTGAGCATATCCCAGCCAACAACGCAGCCGATCCAGACATCGGCGCCCCACTGCGCCCGCAACGTCTGCAACGTCTCCACCGTGTATGACGGACCGGGCCGCTCAAGCTCGACAGTGCAAAGCGCGAACCGCGCATCGCCAGCAATCGCCAGTTCGACCATTGCCCGCCGGTCGGCGCCCGCGCTGATCGGACGCCCCACTTTATGTGGCGGAGCGCCCGCTGGCAAAAACCAGACACGGTCGAGACCGAGCCGCGCATACGCCTCTTGCGCCAGCGCCAGATGCCCGATGTGTGGCGGATCAAACGTCCCGCCTAGAATACCATATCGCAGCGGAGCGTGCATGCTGAATTTGACTGCCTTTCGCTCGCATGTGTCGCAACTATGTCGCGCGCGCGTCGCAAACTGGTTTCGCGCTGCTCGTACTCGGCTCCTACGTCGCACTTATGCAGGCGCTGGGGCAGGCGTGGACGCGCCCGGCGCGCTGACATCCGCTTCGGGCAGCCCGCCGCGCAGTTCTTCGATGACACGCGACAGCACATCACCAGCACCCGCTGTGCCAAGCCGTTCGGTAGGTGTCCAGAAGATCACGCGCAGTTCGATCTTGTCGGGTGTGGCACGGCTCACCGTCACCAGCGGCGCGGGATCACTGAGGATCGAGGGCGCGGCGTCGAGCGCGGCGAGAATACGCGCCTCCGCAGCATCGAGATCAACAGTATCCGGGCCACTGGCGGGCAGAGCCACCTGGAGCGCCACCCGTCGCCGCTGGAATGCGCTCAGGTTGACCACCGCCGAGGTGAAGAGCATCGCATTGGGGATCAGCACGCGCTCGCCATCGAGGGTGCGCAGCGAGGTGACACGCAACTGGATGTCTTCGACCTCACCGCTATACGGCGTGATCGTAATATAGTCGCCGATCACGAAGGGCCGCTCCAGCAGCAGGTAGACACCAGAGACCAGGTTGCGCAGGATGTCTTGCAGGGCGAGGCTGAGGGCCACCGTCAGCACGCCCACCAGCGTCACCGGCAGCACCAGCCCCGTCCCCCAGACCGCCAGGATCACAATGATGCCGATCACCAGCACGGTGATGTAGATCAGCCGCCCGGACAGCAAGATCAGGTTGCGGTTGAGGCGGCTGCGATGCAGGCTGCCAACTATTGCGCGCTGAGCCACCCGCGCCAGCACCAGCGTCGCCGCCAGCACCGCCAGCGAGATGCCCAACTGGATCGCGAAGGTCACGAACTGGTGGAGCAGCAGCTTGCCATTGAACGCATTGTCCTGGCCATAGAGCCAGATCACGGCAATCGCCGCAAGGGCAGTGATCCAGATGCAGAGGCGCATCAGCCAGGCCAGCCACGGCCCCAGCCGATGCGGCTCTTCTGTGTCGTCCACCTCATCCGCCGCCATGTGGATGGCGCCCTCAGTCTGCCGTCGGTCGTGTCCATCGGCTGCGCGCTCGACCACAAATGCCCCAGTGGTAACATGCGCGCCGTTGGGTCCGGTGGTTCCGGTGGTTCCGGTGGCGCTGCCGTTGGCCGTGTGGGTGACGTCTGCCTTGCCGATTCCTCCTCGGCTCGCGCGTCGGCGTCCGGCGACGGTTGGGGCGCGGGCAGCCCAGCGCGCCAGAGAGGGTGTAATGAGCAGCGCGGCGAGCAGCACGCCCACCGTCAGCGCCAGTTGCACCCCGACCTGCACCGGATTAGTGGTCAGTTGTTGAATCAGCAGATTTTGTCCCGGCATGGCGCCCCGTGAATCGCATCTGGGGGCTTCGGCCCCATCTTGTAGCGTGCTCCGGCATGTATGTTTGACAACTGAATCAGGTAGTGGACCGCAGGGGTTGGTTGGTGGCCTGAAAGCCACGGATAATCCCTACGGGCAAAATGGTCGGTACCCGATCACGATGGCAAACGACATCAAGGCCGAGAGCGTATGGCTCTAGACCAGCGCCTCAAGCTCATCCAGATAGCGAGCGAACGTATCGAGCGCGGCCTGAATCGGCTGCGGTGTCGAGAGGTCCACACCTGCATCGCGCAGCAGGTTGATGCTGTAATCCGACGAGCCTGACGACAGGAACTTCTTGTAGCGCTGCACGGCAGGCGCTCCCTCGGCGATGATCTGGCTGGCAAGCGCCGCCGAGGCCGAGATACCCGTCGCATATTGATAGACGTAGAAGCTGGAGTAAAAGTGCGGAATCCGCGCCCATTCCCCCGCGATCAGGTCATCCACGTGCACGACAGGGCCGTAATATTTGTCGTTGAGACCCTTGAAGACGCTGCTCAGGAGTTCCGGCGTCAGCGCCTCGCCCGCCTCGGCTCGCGTATGCGCCTCGCGCTCGAACTCCGCGAAGAGCGTCTGGCGATAGAGCGTCCCGCGGAAGGATTCCAGCGCATGGTTGATGACGTAGAGCCGCATGGCGCGGTCGGTGGTCGTACGCAGCAGGTAATCAGTTAGCAGCGCCTCATTGAGTGTGGAGGCTACCTCAGCGACGAACAGCGTATAGCTGCCATAAGGGAAGGGCTGGTTCTGCCAGGTGAAATACGAGTGCATCGAGTGGCCCATCTCGTGCGCCAGCGTGAACATGCTGTCCATGCTCTGCTGATAGTTGAGCAGCACGAATGGCTGTGTGCCATAGCTACCCCAGCTATATGCGCCGGGCCGCTTGCCCTCGCTCTCCAAAACGTCAATCCAGCGCGACTTGAAGCCCTGACGCAGTGGCGCGACGTAATCCTGCCCCAGCGGTTCGAGCGCCTTTGCCACCTGCTCCTGCGCGTCAGCATAGCTGATCGTGTACTCAATCTCTTTCGCCAGCGGCACATAGAGGTCGTACATATGCAGGTCGTCATGCCCCAGCATGCGCTTGCGGATGGTTAGATAGCGGTGCAGCACGGGCAGGCTGGCGTCCACAGTGGTGATCAGGTTGTCATAGACACGTACCGGAATGTTGCTGGGATCGAGCGCCGCTTCAAGTGATGAGGAATAGCGATGGGCGTTGGCGAAGAAGATGTCGCGCTTGACCTGCGCCGCCAGCGTCGCCGCAAAGGTGTTGCGGAACTTCTGATACGTCCCCAGCATTGCCTCGAACGCCTCG
>JBDTAI010000132.1:0-9284 GCA_039924685.1 Ktedonobacterales bacterium | reverse complement strand
GTATGCTGCTGGCCGTTGCTGGAATCTGCCAGTGTTCCCATTGCGCCAACTCCCTGGTTATCCCCGTGCTCAAAGACAGCATAGCACAGGCGTATTACGCAAAGATTACGGCGAAGATGCGCGCAGGTGTAAGAGTTTCGCAAGAAGTATCCCCTACACTTCTGAAGCAACGGCAAACAGCAAAGCGCGCAGGGATTGGCCGATGTGCGCTGAGGAGCGTATGGAAACGAGAACGTGAGAGGGAACACTATGGCGAAGGCTTCCACCCCAATGCCGCGTATCGTCGTCATCATGCCCGCGTTCAATGAGGAGGCGGTGGTCGGCGCTTCGGTGCGCGCCGCGCTGGCGCATGCGGGGTTGCGCGCTGCGGGTGTCACCCAGGTGATCGTGGTGGATAACGGCAGCGACGACGCCACGGCGCAAAGAGCGCGTACAGCGGGCGCAATGGTTGTTCGTGAAGCCCGACACGGCTATGGCGCGGCCTGTCTCGCGGGCGCGCGAGCGGCAACCGACGCCGACATCCTGCTTCAGATGGACGCCGATGGCAGCGACGACCTTGATGGCGCGGCGCAGGTGGCCCGGCTCGCCGCAACGGGCGCCGCCGATCTGGCGATGGGATCGCGGGTGCGTGGCCATGTCGAGCCGGGTGCGCTGACACCCCAACAGCGGGTAGGCAACGCCGTCGCCGTGTCACTGATGCGGCTGCTCTATGGCGCGCGCATCAGTGATCTGGGGCCAGTGCGGGCGATTCGCCGTGAGACGCTGCTTGGCTTCGAGATGCGCGAAATGACGTATGGTTGGTCAACCGAGATGCTAGTGAAAGCGGCGCGGGCAGGGTTGCGCATCGTCGAAACGCCGGTAGACTACCATCGCCGCGCGGGCGGTCAATCGAAGGTCTCTGGCACGCTGTCGGGATCGATCCGCGCCGGGTGGCGCATTCTCACCGCCGTGCTGCGCTATGCCCGCTGGCGTCCCGTCACAGCCCTTGCCACACCAACGATACCGAGCGCGCCCATGAGCGCCACCCTCGCCACCGAAGGGAGCGCCGAGTGAGTGATTATCCCACGTCGCCCCACAGGCGCCCAGAGAGGGACTTCAGTCCCGATCCGTCGCGTGCGTCGGGCATTCATGCCTGCGATCTCCTATCACACCGTGCGCCAGGCTCACAAACCCGCGATCTCCCCGACGCGCTGGTGATCGTGGCGAAGTACCCAGAGCCGGGCGCCGTCAAGACACGGCTCGGCGCAACGATTGGCCACGAGCGGGCGGCGAACCTCTATCGTGCCTTCCTGGCTGATCTGGCGGCGCGCTTCGGGGCGGCGAACGGCTATCGGCTGCATTGGGCCGTCGCACCGGGAGCGCATTCCATCGGCGCGTTGCAAACCGTCTTCGGGCCGGGAGCGCGTCTCTTTGCCCAGCGCGGCGACGACTTCGCCGTGCGGCTGTATTCCATTGTGGAGGATATGCGTGATGCGGGCTACCGGCGCGTCGCCATTCTGAGTTCGGATGCGCCGCAACTGCCCACGTGGCTCGTCACCGACGCCTTCGCCGCGCTCGCTACTGGCGATGTGGCGCTTGCTCCGGCTGAAGATGGCGGCTATTCGCTGATCGCGCTGCATCTGGAGCGCGCGACCGGCGCCGCGCCGCCCGATCTCTTTCGTGGCATCCATATGAGCACGCCGACCGTGCTGGCGGAGACGCTGCAACGCGCCGCCTCGCTGGGCCTTTCGACCACGCTGCTGCCCACCAGCTTCGATGTGGATGAAGCGTCCGATCTGGCGCGCCTGTGGGCTGCGCTGGCAGACGATGCCACGCTGGCGCCGCAAACCTATGCTGCGCTGGCCGAATTGCTGCCTGCCATGACGGCACAGGCTGGTGGCCAAACGCTGGCGCATGGGGATTGCGGCGATTGGCGCCTGGCCAGCGGCTGAAGCCGCATCTCTAGGCATGTGGTCACGGGAGCTTGCCCGCGCGGGCTGGAAAAGGTTCATAGCTGGCAACCGACAGGTCAAGCGCCAGCGATGGCCTCTCAGCAAGGGACTTTACTTTAGTCCCCGTCCCATCCGTACTCCGGCCCTTCAGGGCCGAGAGCGGTCAGCACTACAGCAGGGCCGAGAGCAGGTTGTAGATATAACTGGAAAGAAGGCGATGTCTTGGCGATTTCACTGCCATTACGCGATACTAGCAAAACCACAGACATAGATACGCTGCGACGCATGGCGCTGGCGGGCGAGCGGCTGCCGTTGCCGCGCGAACTCTACATCGAAAGCACCTCGCGCTGCAACGAGTCATGCGATCAGTGTCCGCGCACGCACCTGGGACGCGAGCCTGACCGCGACATCACCTTTGCCGAGGTGCGCCGCATCGTAGACCAGTTCCCCGCGCTCGAACGTGTCGTGTTGCATGGGCTGGGCGAGCCGCTGATGAATGCCGAACTGTCGCAGATCGTCGCCTATCTGCATGAACGCGGCGCCTATACGCTCTTCAACACGAACGCGCTGCTGCTCAACGAAGCGCGGGGGCGGGCGCTGATCGCGGCGGGGCTGAACGAACTGCGTATCTCGATGGATGGCGCGACGCCCGCCACCTATGGGCGTGTGCGCGGCGTCAACACGAAGGCATTGCCGCACATTCTCCGCAACCTGACCGCATTCACCGCGCTCAAACAGCGGCTGGGCGTCGAGCAGCCCAGAACCTCACTCTGGTTCACCGCCATGCGCGAAAACATCGAAGAACTGCCGCAACTGGTGGAGATCGCCGCGCAGACTGGTGTGCCAGAGGTCTATGTGCAGCGGTTCATCTACTTTGGCAAGGGACTGGCCCAGGCAGAACAGGCGATCTTTCAGCGCACGCAGCAACGCGAACTGGCGCTGATCGCCGAGGCTGAGGCGCGCTGCCGGGCGTTGGGCATCCGCTTCACCGCGACAGGCGCCTCCACACCCGCCGTCTACCTGGGCCGCCGCGATCAACCACAACATGATGCGACGCGACCCTGGGCGGGCTGCCACCGCCCCTATGCGCTGGCCTATATCACCGCGCATGGCAGCGTCTACTCCTGCTGCTTCGCACCGTTCCATCCCGGTCCCTGGAAAGATCGCCTGCTGGGCAATGCCCTTGAGCAACCCTTTGACGACATCTGGAACGGCAAACGCTATCATGCCTTCCGCGCTGCTTTTGAGAGCGATACGCCCTGGTCGCAGTGCGCGGGCTGCGGTACGAAGTGGAGTCTTTGAGCATGGATGTGGTTGACGGTAGGTTGTCTCTGGCTGAAGTGACGGATGACGGCGGCGACGTGGTGTACTCGCAGGCGGGTATCGCGCTGCCCCGCCAGGCGCGACAGCAGCCCCGCGCTATGGGCGAACGTTCCCAGCGTACAGCAGGCGAGCCGGTGCGCTATAGCGTGCGGGCGTTTACGGCGCGGACAGCGACGCAGGTGAACGCCACCCAGGCGACGCTGGAGGAAGCCTACCGGCTGCGGGCGCGGGTCTTTATGCGCGAACTGGGCTGGCTGACGCCCAGCGCCGATGGCCGCGAATACGACAGGTGCGATCCACTGGCGCGTCACTTCGCCGTCTTTGCGCATGCGCCAGACGCCGCCAGGCAATCCTTGCAGGATGCGCCGCTGATTGGCTATGCGCGAGTGCTGCTGCCACGCCAGGGCTTTATGCTGCAACACGAGTTCGTCGAGCTGATGCCGGAGCATACCGGGCGGCCGCTACCGGATGCCCGTCACGCCTTCGAGGTATCGCGCTTCGTGGTGCATCCACTGCATCGCGGGCGGCGCTGTGTCGAGGGGTATACGGCGACTGACCATCTGGCGCGGGCCATCGCGCAGTGGGCGCTTGCAGACGGACGCACCGACTGGTGGACTGTCTGTGAGGCGCGACATCTACGCGCCTTGCGGCTGCGTGGGCTGCGCTTCACTCAGGTCGGGCGCATCGTGGAGTATCAGCCAGGGATCGAGGCCTGCGCCGCGCTGCTGCGTCTGCCGGTGGCCGCCGATGAACTACGCCAGCGTCGCGCCGATGACTACGCCTGGTATGCGCAGGGACGCCCGCCGGAAGGTGGCGCGTGATGGATACTGAGGGAGCGATCTCGGCCTCGGCCTTGAAAGGTGGGAGCACGGACGCAGACGGGACGAAAGTCCCCGGACAAACGACAATCGTCACGTCGCCTTCCACGACAGCTATGCTCATACGCCTGCTTGCGCTGGCAAGTATCGGCGCGCTGACGGCGCCGATCTATCTGGCGCTGATGCCGCTGGCGGAGGCGACGGATCGCTCAGGCGGCGCACTGGCCGGGGGGCTGCTCTGGCCGCTGATGGGGCTGACGGCGCTGATGGTCGCCGCTGTCGCGCTAGTCTGGCGCACGCAACCAGCCGCTACGCGCAACTGGCGCTGGGTCGAGCTTGGACTGATCCTGCTGGTGGGCGTGGTGTTGCGGGCCGAGGTCTTTGGCGCCCCACTGGCGCTCTCGCGCGACGCCTATCGCTATGCCTGGGATGCGCAACTACTCGCCCACGGCCTCAGCCCCTATACGCATACGCCGCTCGATCCCGCGCTGGCGCCGCTGCGCGACACACATATCTGGCCCAACCTGCGTTTCCGCACCGTGCCGACACTCTACCCACCGGGAGCACAGGCGCTCTACCTGCTGGCGCATCTTGTCGCGCCGCTCAATATCTACGGCATCAAGGCGGCGATGGTGGTCTGTGATGCGCTCTCCGGCCTGCTGACGCTTGCGCTGCTGCGGCGGCGCTCACTCGATCTGCGGCGCGTGATCCTCTACTGGTGGGCGCCGATCCCGATTGTAGAGTTCGCCTATAGCGCGCATGTGGACGCGGCGGCGATCCTGTGGACGCTGGCGGCGCTGCTGGTCAACGGCCAACGCTGGCGTGGCACACGCTTTCTGACGGGCGTATTGCTGGGGCTGGCGACACTCACCAAGCTCTATCCGCTGCTCTTTGTGGTCGCGCTGATCCGCCGACGTGATTATAGTCTGCTGGCCGGGCTGCTGCTGACGGTGGCGCTGGGCTATGCGCCCTTCGTCGCGCTGGGACTGGGTGGCGGCGGCTTTCTGGGGACGTATTTGAGCCAGCGGTTCATTGATCAGGGGATTTTGTTGCAGTGGCTGAGCCTGCTGGTGACGCTCTTCACCTGGTCGCCGCCAGTGCTGGTGTTCTCTGAGATGGCGGCGCTGGCAGTGCTGGCGCTGGGCGTGCTGCTGGCGCGCTGGCGGCTGGGGCTGACGCCGGAGGCGGGCGTATTGGTGCTCTCCGCTGCCTGGGTGTTGCTGGCGCCGCATCTCTTTCCCTGGTATGTGGCGGCGCTACTGCCCTTTGTCGCGTTGTTTCTGGGGCGACCTCACCCACATAGCCTCATTCCCAACCTCTCTCCTGCGCGGCGAGGGGAGCGCAAAGGATTCGTGGCAGAGTGGCGCATTCCGCAGACGGCGCCTGCGTTTGCGCTGGCGTTCTGGCTGTTCACACTGGCGATGCCCTTCACCTATGTGATCTTTGCGCCGGGGTATCCAGCCGGCCTGTTCCAGTGGTTCTTCCTGGCTCCCTTCGCGGTCGCGGCCACGCCGCTGCTGACTGCTGAGGGCCGCCAACACCTCGTCGAGACACTGCGCCGCCTCTTTGCGCCGCCAACTGCCGACGAGTTGCGCCGCTGCTGGCAGGCATGGTTTCCCACTATACGATTGTCTGCACTCTCCTTCCCGCGTCGGGAAGGGGCCGGGGGATAGGTTTTATGGACAAGACACGACAGACCACGAATCTGCCCGCACAGGCGCAACCAGGCAGAGCATCATCGTTGCATGCGCTTCAGACGACCATTCAGGCGGCGGGCGAACGCGCCGTGGAGCGCACACGTGCTGGCGTAGCGGAGGCGCGGCGGCTGGGGCCACAGGCGACGGCGCTGGTGATTTTGCGCTGGCTCTGGCTGGGCGCGCGGCTGGCGCTCATTCCGCTGGTGGCCGGGCTGCTCGGCTCACTGGCGGCGGTGATCACGATGGGCATTCTGCGACTGGCCTGGGGATCGCCCACGCTGCCCGAACTGCTGGGCGAACGGCTGCTGCCATTGATGACGGCGGATCAGTTTGTCTCGCTGCTGGTGCGCTATGCGCCAAACTCCAAGACTACACCGCTACTGATGGCGCTGGAAGGGCAGTTCGCCATCGGCGTGCTGCTCGGTCCGCTCTATGCGCTGGTGGCGCAGACGCCGCTACGCATGCGCGGCTGGCTGCCCATACGGCGCGAATGGATCGTGGCAGGCGCTTTTGTGGTGGCGCTCGAAATCGTGACGCTGGCGATCTTCTGGCCGGTGCTGTTCGGCAATCTACTGGGCGACCCGGTAGACCGCGCGCGGCTGATCAACAGTATCGCCACGCTGGTGATCTTTCTTGTCTTCCTCGGCGTGATCGTGCTGGCCAATCGCTGGCTGCGCCTCGCCTGGGGCGCATATCTGGCTGATCCGAAGCTGCGAAACCGCCCTGCTGCTGGTGAGCAGACGGGAGACCTACCCCCCGACCCCTTCCCGGCGCGGGCAGGGGAGCGAAGAACAACACAGGCAGGCGCCATGACAGTGGCTGGCACTATGCTGACGGAGCCGATCTCGCGGCGGGCGGCGGCGGGTGTGGCGATTGGCGCGGCGGGCGCGGTGATCGTGGGCGTCGGCGCGGGGTATGTGGCGATCAACGACCTGATTGGCTCCTATCTGGCGCGCTCCAACCTCTCCTACGAGGGCAGGCAGACCGGCTATATGGTTTCGCAGGCGACACAACTGACCCCCAACCAAGACTTCTACGTCGTCAGCAAGAACCTGCTCGATCCCTACGTGGATGTGAGCCACTGGCAGCTTGAAATCGCTGGCCTGGTCAAACAGCCGCACATCTGGACGTATGATCAGGTGCGCGCGCTGCCACACGAGACACGCGCCGTCACCTTCGAGTGCATCTCCAACGGCCCTGGTGGGCGTCTGATGAGTACGGCGGAGTGGACCGGCATGACGCTGCAATCAGTGATCGCGGCGGCTGGTGGCGCTACGGCAGACGCAAAGTATGTGATCTTCTCCTGTGTGGATGGCTATACGTCAAGCCTGCCGCTGGCCGCTCTGCTGGAAGCGCGGGCAATGCTGGCCTATGGGATGAACGGCGCGCGCCTGCCCGATCAACACGGCTATCCGCTGCGTGTGGTGGCATCAGGACGCTACGGCGAGCAAAGCCCCAAGTGGCTCACGCGCATCGAACTCTCCAACTACCACTACAAGGGTTTCTATCAGAGCCAGGGGTGGAGCGACCGCCAGGTGACTACCACCAGTCGCATCGAGTCTCCGATACGCATGCAGCGGGTGAAGCTGGGGCCGCAGACAGTTCACGGGCTGGCGTTCGCAGGCATCCGGGGCATCAAGCGCGTGGAGGTGAGCGCCGACGACGGCCAGACCTGGAGCACTGCGACGCTGAAAACGCCGCTCTCCGACCAGACCTGGGTCTACTGGACGTGGCAGTGGACGCCGACCACGCCGGGCGCCTATATGCTGGTGGTGCGCGCCACCGATGGCACAGGCGAGGCGCAGACGCCAGTACTCACCAGCACGGTTCCCAACGGCTCGACAGGCCAACAGCATGTGCCGGTGCAGGTAGTGAGCTGACCTCACCCCCAACCTCTCTCTTCAGAGGAAAGGGGTGATACGCAAGATTACGACTAGCTGACCAGTTCCAGCGGATGGCCGCAGCAGTCAATGAAGGTCTGGTTGGCGTCCATCTGGGGCGCTGAGGTGATCGTGATCTGGCAGCCGCAGCCCTCTACCGTGCAACGATAGACGCTACCCTGCGCCACCCGTCGCGGCTCCAGCGCGTTGCCCTCGCCCTCCTGCGCGCCCATATGCGCCGATGGGTTGGCAGGCGTCGTGGTTGTGGTAGCAGGAGCGCCAATGTCGGGCGCAATCTGCGCTGGCGAGGATGCGGCGCCGATGAGTTGCGCAGTATCGGTAACATTGCCCATCTCGCCCGCCGTGCCAAGCTGTCCCTGCTCCAGCGGCCCCTCGTAGCCCAGCGTCCCCTGATTGTCCATCGAGCCGATGGTATAGCCCTGATCGCCGTCCGGCGCCTGTCCATACAACTGATCGTTTTCTGCCATTGCGCCTGCTCCTTCATCAAATTGACGGAATACAGGGCTGTCAAGCCCGCTCCGCCCGTGCTCCGGACTTTCAAAGCCGAGAGCGCCCACCAACGCCATCATTCCTTGCTGTTGGGTGGCAAGTCGCATGCCAGTGTGTACGCTTTGCGCTGGATCAGGGGGTGATATACATGCAGGTGGTCGTGCCATGGGCATAGAGCTTGCCGCTGGCGTCGGTCACGCGCCCCTCGGCGGTGGCGATGCGCTTGCCCGCGTGGATCACCTTGCCCTCAGCGCGCACCGGGCCGGTGGTGGTGAGCAGCGGGCGTACATAGTTCACCTTCAGTTCGAGCGTGGTGTAGCCCACACCAGCGGGCGCCAGCGTCTGGATCGCGCACGCCATCGCTGAGTCGAGCAGCGTGGCGGCAGCGCCGCCGTGGACGACGCCGATGGGATTGTAGAGATGCTCACCTGGCTCCAGCGTAAATACTACACGCCCCTCATCCACCTCAGTGAAGTGAAAGCCCAGCAGCAGCATGATCGGCCCATGCGGCAGGTCGCCCCGCCGGATGGCGCGCAGATACTCGATGCCACTGAGCCGCCGCCCCAGTTCCCAGCCCACCAGCGGGTCTTGCCAGCGCACCACCCGCACCCGTTCAGCATCCTGCCTGGCGTCCTGGTTTGCGACCTGATCGTGGTTGATGTCCTGGCTGGCGTCCTGGCTGACATCCTGGTTTCCACTTTTGCCCATGTCTCACCAGCCACCCAGCGCGGCGCGGCGACCTGCGCTACGCCAGCGTGACGTATCCGTCTCACCCGTCGTCTCGGCCAGTCGTTGCGGCGCCCCCTCGCCCATATCCTGCGCGGCGAATGCTGCTGCCAGTGCGGCCACCAGTTCCGGCGTCAGTTCTCCCCCTCCGTTTGACTCCCCTTCCCGCGCCGGGAAGGGGTTGGGGGAGAGGGTTTCTGGGCGCCACTCCTCGGCGATGAAGTCGGTCGAGAAGTCGCCCGCGAGGAAGCGTGGCTGACGCATGAGCCACTGCGCAAAGGGGATCGTTGTCCTGACGCCCGCGATCACATACTCATCCAGCGCGCGCCGCAGCCGGGTGATCGCCTCGGCGCGGTCCTCGCCCCAACAGATCAGCTTGGCCAGCAGCGGATCGTAGTA
>JBDTAI010000131.1:0-3654 GCA_039924685.1 Ktedonobacterales bacterium | reverse complement strand
CAGCAGATAGACGATGCTGCCGCCGATCCAGATGCCGCCTGCCAGCACATGCGCCGTCCGCATCAACACACTCAACACATCGAACAACATCTTGCCATCCGCCTGCCCCGGCTTGCATCATCTACTTGCTTCACCTATAGGATGGCGAACCGCTGCGCCCATGACGAGATCACCGTCACCTCGCCCGTCAGATACAGCAGCGAGAGCAGAATCAGCGCGACGCCGCTCACCTGCGCGATACGATTGCCGTAGCGTTTCGCCCAGCCCAGCGCCCGCAGTCCCACCGACCAGCCCATGCCAATCGAGAGGAACGGGATTGCAAAGCCTAGCGAATACATCGCCAGCAGTCCGGCGCCCGACGCCATGTTGCCCGTCGTCTCCACATAGAACAGGATCGAGGCAAGCACCGGCCCGATGCAAGGTGTCCACCCTGCGGCGAACAACACGCCCAGCGCCAGCGGCGCCGCAATGCCCCAGCCGCGCAGCGTCTGCGTTCCCAGATGCAGCCGCGTCTCGCGCATCAGCGGCTCGGTGATGACTTTGGGCAACAGGCCCAGCAAGACCGTGCCCATCACCAGCATCACAATGCCGGTCAGCGTCTGCATTACGGGAAGATACGGCGCCAGCAGCCTGCCGAAACTCGCCGATAGCATGCCCAACCCGATGAACGCCAGCGAGAAGCCCGCCACAAACAGCAGGCTTGCCCGAGCTGCCGGACCTGCCAGCCGCTGCCGCCAGCTCGCCATCACCACTGATCCGCCTGCCGAGGTGGCGCCGACTGCTGCGGTCGTTGCTTCGGTTCCCACCGTCAGCGAACTGATATAGCTGATGTAGCCGGGGACGAGCGGCGCAACGCAGGGCGAGAAAAACGAGAGTAGTCCGCCCGCAAACGCCAGCAGCGCCGTACCCAGCCCTGGCTGCATATCGCTATCCCCTTACTTCAGCAGGCCCTGAATCGAACGATCCAGCGTGCCGTCGTCTTCGGGACCGCCGTATTTGCTGACGACGATCCCCTGCGCACTGATAAAGACCGTCTCAGGCACGCCCGTCACCCCATAGGAGATGGCAGTTGCGCCAGAGGGGTCCGGCCCCATCGGAAAGCTGAGGCCGTACTGCTGATAGAACCCCTGCGCGTTACTGGCGGAGTCCTCGTAAATCATGCCGACGAAGATCACACCTTTGGGCTGATACTTCTGCCAGGCGGCCTCGAGGATCGGCGCCTCATCGGCGCACGGCACGCACCATGACGCGAAGAAGTTGACGACGACGGGATGCCCCTTGAGCGCCGCCAGATGAATCGTCTGCGCCTGATGCGTCGGACTGTTGACCACGCTCACGGTGAAGTCGGGCGCAGGCTTGCCATCCAGCGTGAAGCCATGCGAGACGTTCACGCTTGCGGCCTGGTTAGCTGCAAGCAGCCGCGACGCCAGCAGCGCGATCAGCGCCACCGAGATCAGCGCCGCAATCGCCAGACCAATCAGCCCGCGCCGCCGCGCCCGCGCCACAGAGTCACTCATCACCATACGGCTGTTTACCTGCAAGACATCATACAAGGGTTACGGGCGCCCACTGGACGCCCCTACAAGATACCTGTGCTACCCACTCGTCAATGTTCACTACGCCAGTCTGGAGCCTCTGGGTGTTTCTGGTCGTAGAGCGGACGGCGACTGCGCACCACCGGCACGGTCTCGAAGTTCTCGACTGGCGGCGGCGAACTGGTCGCCCATTCCAGCGTGAAGGCATCCCACGGATCGCCCGATATGCCCGTGCGCGGCCTGCTCATGGTCCAGAAGAAGTTGATCAGGAAGATCAGCGTGCCAAGCGCAATCGTGAAGGCGCCAATCGTCGAGAGCAGGTTGAGCCACGCCCAGTTCGGGATGTCGGCGGGATAGGTAAACTGACGGCGCGGCATGCCCAGCAGACCGAGAATGTGCATCGGGAAGAACGCCGCGTTCAGGCCGATCAGGAAAAGCCAGAACTGCACCTGCCCCAGTCGCTCGTTCAGGAAGCGCCCCGACATCTTCGGATACCAGTAGAAGATGCCCGCGAAGAGCGCCATCACCGAGCCGCCGAAGAGCACATAGTGGATGTGCGACACCACGAAGTAGGTGTCGGTCACCTGATAGTCGAATGGCACCACCGCCAGCGCCGCGCCGTTCAGGCCGCCGATCAGGAACATTGCGATGAAGCCCAGCGCGAACAGCATAGATGCCGTAAAGCGGATGCGTCCGCCGTAGACCGTCGCCGTCCAGTTGAAAATCTTCACCGCCGTCGGGATGGCGATCAGCGTGGTGCTGGAGGCGAAGAACGCCTGCGCCAGTGGTGGCAGGCCCACCGCAAACATATGGTGCGCCCAGACGGTGAAGCTCAGGAAGCCAATCGCCACACCAGACCATGCGACGAACGTGTAGCCAAAGATCGGCTTGCCAGAGAAGACCGGCAATATCTCCGAGATCATGCCAAACGCAGGCAGGATCAGGATATACACCTCCGGGTGGCCGAATGACCAGAAGAGGTGCTGCCAGAGCAATGGATCGCCGCCGCTGGACGCCTGGAAGAAGTGCGTGCCGAGGTGGCGGTCAAACAGCAGCAGGAACGAGGCGACAGTCAGGCTGGGCAGCGCGAAGATCAGCAGGAATGACGTGACCATGTTCATCCACACGAACAGCGGCATGCGGTTGATCGTCATGCCGGGAGCACGCATGCGCAAGATGGTCACGACGAAGTTGATCGCGCCGGTCAGCGAGGCGAGGCCCAGCAGATTGATGCCGACGATCCAGAAGTCGGGGTTGGAGCCCGGCGAGAAGCAACCCTGTGTGCCGCCAGCCGCCGCAGTCGCCGCAGCTGCCGCCTGCTGTTGCGCCGTCGTCATCAGAGCGATCTGTGCCTGCGTGAAGCAGGTGGGTGTCGCCTCGGTCAGTGGCGCATAGCTGAACCAGCCGGCATTGGGCGCCGCGTTGAACAGGAAGCTCAACGTCAGCACGACACCGCCCGCCAGGAAGAGCCAGTAGCCCAGCGCATTGAGGCGCGGGAACGCCATATCGCGCGCGCCGATCATCAGCGGCACCAGATAGTTGCCGAAGCCTGTCCAGATGGGCATCACGAACAGGAAGATCATGATGGTGGCGTGCATCGTGAACACCTGATCGTATTGCTCAGGTGAAAGTAGCGTGTTGTTGGGAACCGCGAGCTGCGTCCGGATCAGCAGCGCCTCGACGCCGCCAAAGAGGAAGAAGAAGAACGCGGTGAAGATATACAGGATGCCGATCTTTTTGTGATCGGTCGTCGTGACCCATGAGCCAATCGGCGTCTGGGCCCAGGTGCGTCGCGCGGCGCGACCGCGAGTGGCGACAGTGCCAACAGCCATTGGCGAACCTCTCTATCCAGAGCTATCCGGCTACTTGAGACCTTCGAGATAGGCGACCAGCGCATCAATCTGCGCCTGTGACAGATGCAGATTCGGCATGTCGCTGCCGTTCTTGACCGCTTGCGGGTCTTTCAGCCACAGCGCCAGATTCGCGTCGTTGTTGGTCAACACGCCACCAGCGATCAGATTGCGGCTGCCAAAGTGCGTCAGGTTGGGACCAATCAACGAATTGTTGTTAGGACTACCAGGTGTCACACCCTGGATGTAGTGGCAGCCGATGCACTGTT
>JBDTAI010000130.1:0-8289 GCA_039924685.1 Ktedonobacterales bacterium | reverse complement strand
CAAATCCTCTCGGGCACACCACCACAACCCAATCACCATCATCACACGCAACGAAACCGCCAACATCACCACGATACTGGCGGTTTCGTTGTTGCCTCTGTGCCCTTTATGCGGCATCCTCTCGCTGCTTCTCGAAGGCTTGCTCAATCAGGAACATGACGTTGTCGAGATCGGCGACTGAGGCGATGGTGGTTTCGACATCGCCATTGCCCCAGCGTCCCACATTTGTGATGTCCCGACATACATTAAGCGGATCGACGATCTCATCAAAGCGCATGTTGAGCGTGAGGCGAAGGCGCTGCCGCTGCGGCTCAATGTCCACGAAGTTAGTTACTGTCTTGTAGGCGATATAGTAGCGTTTGATCTCTTCGCGCACCGAGGCGTCAATGTTCAGGATGCGCTTGCGGAGTTGCTCGAACAGGGCGAGCATATCACCCTGAAGATAGGCGGCGTAGTTGGTGTCAGCGCGCGCGTACGAGCGTGTATCCTCAGTTTCGCCCACACGGGCTTGGCGCGCGACTGCCTCTGCTGAAAGCGTGGGCGCCGCCCAGATGGCGACGGCCTGCCCAGCGAGCAGTTGGGCGCGTTGCGTGATCTGTTCAGGTCCCCAATGCTCTTGATGGGCAATGCTCGAATTGAGATACAGTGGACTTGTATCGAAGCCACCAGGCATCGTCGTGCGCTTCTCGATGAAGGAGTGATCGCTCAGCTCGGGGTTGTAGCCGGTGAGGGTCAGGTTGCCAATGGTATGCAGGTAAGTCGCCTGCACCTGCTGCCACTCTGGCCCCAATTCAGCACGCCAGGCGACATTGAGGTTCTTGTTCTGGGGCAGCACGTGCTCGATAGTGTATTTCTCGACTACTTCAGGCTCTTTACTGTGTGCGGAATTTTCGAGTTTGCGTAGCAGGTAGTTTCGCACGCGCAGGTTGTAGATGTCCTTCATGACGAAGGCTGCCGTGAATTCGGTGTCGCGTGGGAAGCGGCGATAGGACTCCAAGCCAAGGAATGCGGCTTCGACACTTTCGCGGTAGTGGTCCCTATCCACCCCGCGCATGAACTGGGCAAACGTTTTGTTGAGGGAGTTGGTGGGGATGCCACAGATGGAGCGCCGGAAAACATAACTCTCAACCAGTCGCAGGATGGCGAGGAAGTCATCGTGGCTGAGTCGCGCACTGCTGTAATCGCCGTACAGGCCAAGCAGGAAGGGGTAGGCGACATCCACCTTGAGCGCGTTGATATCAGCAATGACTGCGGCGATCTGCTTGTCCTCGTCTTCGGCGTAGACGAGCTTAATGAAGTGGCGCGCATGGCGATAGATGTCGGCCACGATGTCGGCAATCGTCGCCGCCTCGTGCTGTATGCGGTAGGTCTTGAAGGCGGTGTAGACATCCTTGACGTTGGGGATGGCGCCAGAGGGCGACTGGATGGTGAGGTAGTCGCGCATGAACCGGTCGAACAGCGGAATGGCTTCATCATGGCTCGCTGGCTGTTCCATTAGCCGCTGCTCCATCGGATACCAGTAATGGTTGTAGAGTTGCGTCTGCTCCGCGACATCCTGCCCCATCAACACATAGTTGCGGATGAGGTCGACCTGCGAGAGTTCACGTCCCGTGGAGTTGAGGCTCTCGAAGATCAGTTGGGGGTTGTCGTGGGTGCGGTCCAGTGAAATGTCTACCAGGATGAGTTTGCTCACGCCCTGATAGATGCGTAACGGATCCACATCAGGCCGACGCAATTGCTGCAAAAAGAAGGCATAGTTGTCAGTAATGCGCCTCGACGCCGTTTTTAGTGGATCGACATCGTCGAGGATGCGAATCAAGGTCTCCTTGTCGCTGCGAGTGAGCAGAAGCTTGTAGCGTAGTTCGCCTTCCTCCTCGGAGTTGAAGAGACAGTAGGCGCCGATCTTCTTGCGGGTGACTTCGCCCGTGAGGCCGCGCTCTTCCAGAATCTTGCCAAGCGCGGCGAGCAGCAGCGTGAGTGTGGTGAGCCGCTGCTGTCCGTCAATGACAAGTACCTGTGGGACGGCGCTGACCTGATAGAGACCACGCTCGATGTAGACGACCGAGCCAATGAAGTGCGCGGAGATGTTGTCATTTTCGCTGGCTCGAATGATGTCGCTCCAGAGTTGTTGGCACTCGGCCAGCGTCCAACTATAGGTGCGCTGGTAAATGGGGATGATGAATTGCCGAGTGCCTTGCAGGAACTTGAGCAAGCCGGTTTCATTTGCCTTCATAATGTTCATCCTCCCTGTCTGAATATAATGTCCACAATGCGCCAATGGATGTGATTGGCGAAGTATACCCTATTCGCTACGGCATGCATAGCGATGCATCTTATACAGTCCAGGCTCTCATAACGCGCCGTCTCACAGGCAGAATAGGCGACATTTGCAGCGCCCGCTCCTCACGCATCTCTCGTCTCAATCGCCGTCCCCTCCATATCCACCGCGCCCGACACCAACTTTGGCAGCAGTATTTCAGGCATGCGCCACACACTCTCATTTTCAGACGTTGATAATATACACCGTCTGCCAACTATGTGGAAGAGCGACAGCCAAAAAAGCTCCTCTAATGCACTCGCAACCCATGAGAGATACATACAGCGCATCTGTGCAGAAGCGGAAAGCCTGGGGAACTCCCCACATATCAGGCGGTCGGCAAAGCGCGGCGGAAGACTCGCAGCCAGTTCTCGCCGAGGATGCCGCGCACGTCGTCGTCGCTATAGCCCGCCGCCAGCAGCGCAGCGCCAATCTTGCCCAGGTCGGCCACCGTATCGAAGGGCGCCGGGGTATGCTCCACACCCGCGCCGCCGTCGAAGTCGCTGCCGATGCCGCAGTGACGCGCCGTGCCGAGTAGCTGGCAGATGTGGTCAATGTGGCGCACGATGGCATCAAGCCCCACCGGCTCATGCGTATCAGGCTTCCAGTTCGCCACCAGAAACTGGTTGTGCAGCACCGCGCCGATTACGCCGTCACGCTCGGCGATGGCGCGGATCATGTCGTCGGTGAGTTGCCTATCGGTGGGAACGTATTCGCGGCAGTTGGCATGACTGGCGATCACCGTCCCTGAGAACACATCGAGCGCCTGCCAGAAGCTCTCCTCCGCCATATGGCTCTGATCCAGCATCATGCCCAGCCGCTGCATCTCGCCCAGCAGTTCACGGCCCAGATCAGTGAGAGGGCCGGGCGCATGGGTGCCACCGGCGTAGCGCGTCGCCATCCAGGCAGGGCCGACGATGCGTAGCCCCTGCCGATACCACTCTTCCAGCGCAGCGGGCGTGGTCAGCGGATCGGCCCCCTCCATCAGCAGCAGGAAGCCGACGGGCCGCTCTTCGGGCGTAGCAGCGGCCTGCCAGTCGTGGGTGAGCGCATCGAGGTCGGCAGCTGTGGTGATCAGGCGTGGGCCGTCGGGATCGCGGGCGATCTGCTGGTAGTAGCGCAACTGCGCCTCGGCGTCGGCCACCAGTTGCTCCTGTGGCTGTGGCGTGACGAAGATCGTGGCGCAGACCAGCCCCACACCGCCGCGTCGCAACTCTGGTAGGCCGATCATCACCGTATCGTTCATGTGCGCCGACATCGCTCCCAGGTTATCGGGCTGGGTAGCAGCCTGCGCGCGCTCACGGGCGCGTGTCTCGGCCACCGGGCGGCGCACATCGCGGTCATGATGGGTGGCGTTGATGCCGATGTCTTCATGCGCGTCTACGATAAAAGCTGGCGTCATGCGCTATTTTCCTCTATTTCATAGTACTGCGTGGTGGAGGTGCGGCATGTGTCCGCCGGACGCCTCTACAGGCAGGTCCGAATGGGCGTCAGAAACCACGCACTTTGGTGAGCGTGATCCGCACGGGCGTCGGGTACAGACGGGCGAAGTTTTCCGGCGTCTGGAAGCTGCCCGCGATGCTGTCCCTGTACTTTTCGGTATACGCGGCTACCTTGTCGGGCGATGGCTCATCCGGGCTGATGTGCGCCTCGCCAGTGAAGACGATGATGTCGTTGCCAGAGCTATCGGCGTTGAAGTGCAGCGCGACTTTCGGGTTGCGTTTGATGTGCGCCAGCCGGTATGCGTCCGCCTTGCTATACATCATGATGCTGTCGCCGCCAACCCAGAGGAACCAGATTGGGTTGGGTTGTGGCGTGCCATCCGCGCCAATCGTGGTCAGCCAGAGAATTGGCTCCTCGCGCAGCCGCTGCGCCACGCGCTCGCCAAACAGTGTCGAGGGATCGGGTAGTACTCTGCTCATCGCTCGCTCCTTCTTCTCTGCGCCCATGCCACAGGCGCATCTGTTCCTGTAGATACATAGCGCGATTCTTCGCCTTCTGCTCATTCTACGTGATGTGCTGTGACGGCTGCCAGCATGTGAATCGGCGCACAGCTATACTTCATAGCAGGTCCGCTTGACTCGTTGGCGTTGCGCTCTGCGCTCCCCACGCCCCGTGGGAGAGGAGTTGGGGTGAGGTCGCGCCCGGCGCCGGACGCCAATCACTGAAACGGACCTGATATTACTCCACATCTACATGATGATCCAGATAATAGGCGACGCGCCATAGGCTGCGGCCAGCGAGAGTGTTGGGTATGCCTCGAAGATGTTTTCGGGCGCTGGTTCCTCTGCTTCCATGCAGGGATCGCGCTGCTTACGGTCACACGCGACCACCCCACGTACAGTTCACCCGCGCGCTCCTGTACGTGTTCAATCGTCTGCGGGTGTATCGCCATCGCGTTCTCAGTCTCCATCACACCTGGTGTACGAGTCTGTGACGCCTTCCCATTATATCTCTAAAGCTCGCTTACCTCATGGCCCGGCGCACGCAGGGCGCGTAGTCGCTCGGCAAGGCCAGTGTTGCGGGTGGCAAGCGCGTTGTTTTCGACGGCCTGACGCAGGGCGCGCGGATCGCCAACCACCACACAGAGGCGCTTGGCGCGTGTGATCGCCGTGTAGAGCAGGTTGCGTTGCAGCAGCAGATAGTGCTGCATCACCAGCGGCAACACCACACAGGGATACTCACTGCCCTGGGCGCGGTGGATCGTGCAGGCGTAGGCCAGCGTCAACTCGTCGAGTTCGTGCGCCTCATACGCGATGGGATACACGCCGGTCTCGTCGCTGAAGTGGACGATCACGTGGCCCGCCGTCTCGTCGGCTTCGGCGATGTAGCCCAAATCACCGTTGAAGACGCCGCTTGGCCCTTTGTCGTAGTTGTTGCGTGTCTGCATCACCTTGTCGCCGACGCGAAACGTCAGTTCGCCATACGCCACTGAACCGGCGGGTGAGGGGTTGAGCCGCGCTTGCAGTGTGGTGTTCAGCGCCAGCACGCCCGCCGGGCCACGATACATCGGCGCCAATACCTGAATGTCGCGGATCGGGTCGAAGCCATAGCGCGCGGGCAGCCGACGCGCCACCACATCCACCAGCGTGCGCTGCGCCGCCTCGGGACTCTCCGCCCGCAGGAAGAAGAAGTCGCTGCTGGGCGCCGCCTTGAGCGAGGGAACCTCACCTGCCTTGACACCATGCGCCGTGACGATGATCGCGCTCTCCCGCGCCTGCCTGAAGAGTTCGGTGAGGTAGATGTGCGGCGCCCCCTTGCTCGCCAGCACATCCGCCAGTACACTGCCCGGCCCCACCGATGGTAACTGATCGGCGTCACCTACCAGCAGCAGATGCGCCTCGGCGTGGATGGCGCGCACCAGCCGATAGGCGAGCAGAATGTCGAGCATCGAGACCTCATCCACGATGATGAACTGGTAGGGTAGCGGGCGCTGCTCGTGATAGGCAAACTCGGCGCTGTTGGGCTGGAACTCCAAAAGGCGGTGCAGTGTGCTGGCGGGGCGGCCCGTCGCCTCGGTCATACGGCGGGCGGCGCGTCCGGTCGGGGCTGCCAGCGCATAGTCTACCCCCTGCTCATCCAGCATATCCAGCAGCGCACGGATGGCAGTGGTCTTGCCGACGCCGGGGCCACCGGTCAGCGTCATCACCTTGGCGCGATAGGCCAGCCGCACCGCCTCACGCTGGCGTTCGGCCAATCGCACACCCCGTTCAGCCTCCCATGCGGCGAAGGCGCGTTCCCAGGCGTGGTCACTGACTGGCGGCAAGGGACTTGGCGCGCGCATCAACAGGCGCAGCCGCCGCGCCACACCGCTCTCGGCATAGAAGAACGGCGCAAGGTAGATGCGATCCTCGGCCGCCATGCCATCAACGACGATCCCCGGCTCGAGGAAGATTTCCTTCTCAGTGCGTAACGCCTCGATGGCCGGTTCCAGCGCATCAGGAGATGTTTCCAGCAGGGCGGCGGCGCGGGTCAGCAGGTCGGCGCGGGGCAGATAGCAGTGACCGTCGGCGTTGGCAGCTTCGGAGAGCACATGCTTGATACCCGTCATCAGGCGCGGCAGACTGTCGCGGGGCAGCCCCAGCTTGACGGCCAGTGTATCCGCCGTGCGAAAGCCAACGCCGTGGATGTCGCGCTCCAGCAGGTATGGGTTCTCGCGGATGACATTAATGGACTCTTTGCCATACTGGCGATAAATCTTGGCGCCCAGGCTTGGCGAGACCTCATGCCCCTGCAAAAAGATCATGATCTCGCGGATGTCCTGCTGCGCTGCCCAACCTTTCAGAATCAGGTCGCGTTTGGCGCCACTGATGCCGCTGACCTCGATCAGTCGCTCAGGCTCAAGCTCGATCACGGCAAGCGTCTCTTCGCCAAAGTGGGTGACGATGCGTTCGGCCAGCTTTGGCCCGATACCCTTGATCACGCCCGATCCAAGGTAGCGTTTCAGCCCCTCGGCGGTGACGGGTGTATGGGGTGTGAAACTGGCGACACGCAGGTGGCGACCATGTTGTGGGTGCGCCTCCCACTCGCCGGTCACATCAACAAGTTCGCAGACGCTCACTCCCGGCAACGCGCCCACCAGCGTCACCAGCTCGTCGCGGAAGAGCCGCCCGGAGTCGTTGGGATGCAGCCGCGCGACGGTATAACTCGTCTCCTGGTTGCGGAAGACGATCCGCTCGATGGTCCCCGAAAGTGTGGGCATGGGCGTCGCATCGCCTCATTCTGAAATAAGCCGATTCAACCAATAGCGGCGCATAGACGTAGAACTGATGTACTTCTAGTGTACCACGCAAGGTCCGATGCGGCGTAAGAGATGATGAGTAAGCATGGCCGGGTGAGCCAGCGTCTCCCATTCGCGCAGGCGGGCTTCGCGTCCGCAGGACTGTAGGCGCGGCTAAAGCCGCCCGCCGGATGCGCTGTACACCACGAGGCGCAGCACAGCAAAGATGGCCCCTCACTTGCGATGATTTCTTCTCAAGTGGACAGCGTACGGAACAGCTCGCCATAGAATAGGGTGACGGGCAGGCGCCAAACGTGCTATAACATGCGCAAGCAGAGCGAGATCAGCGAGATCAGCGAGATCCAGGTGACATATGCAGGAGACGAGCTATGGCAAGCAGCGGAGGGACAGGCAAGCGCGGTGGCTTCAGCGGCCGGGCGCGCAGCCTGCTCACGATACAGAATCTGGCGGGCATTCCATCGAATCTGGCGACCCTTCGCAAGTTCATGGGCGCGGTCAACTGGCGTGAGGCGCAGGAAGAGGTGGCGGGCGAGCTTGAACGCAAGGTCGCTATTCTGGGGCTTGCCAACTCTGGCAAATCCACGCTTTTCAACACGCTCAAGGGCAAGTATGCCTCACCCGTCTCGGAGCAGGCAGGCACCACCACGACACTTGTGCGCGGCGTCTTTGGCCCCTTCGCGCTGATTGACACCCCAGGCCACATACCTGATTTGCAGGATGAGGCCGTCGAAGAATCCTCGGTGGTGATCTATCTGCTCGATGCCGCACAGGGCTTGCGTCCACGCGATATGGACCTGATCCAGCGGCTGCGTGAGGCGGAAAAGCCGCTGGTGGTGGCGCTCAACAAGTGCGATCTCTTGCGTGAGAGCGCCGATGAGTCGGCGGCGCGGGCGGCGGCCCGGCTACACCTGAAGGATGTTGTGCCCATCTCGGCGCAGTCGGGCGATAACGTCGCTGAGGAACTGATTCCGGCGCTGATCGAGGTAAGCCCGGAAGCCGCGCTGGTGCTTGGGCGCGAACTGCCGCAGTATCGCCATAGCGCCGCCGCCAAGATTGTACGCTCCTCCACGATGGTGAGCCTGGTCGCCGGTCTGGAGCCGATCCCGCTGATTGACATCCCGATCCTCCTCAGCAACCAGGTGCGTATGTTGCTGCGAATCGCGGCGGTCTATGGCGAACCGATGTCGTCCCAGCATGCGCGGGAACTGCTGGTGACGGTGGCGGGTGGGCT
>JBDTAI010000129.1:0-9293 GCA_039924685.1 Ktedonobacterales bacterium | reverse complement strand
CGAAGAGCAGCGAGGACGCATGGCTGTGCCAGAGTGTCGCGCCCGGCAATTTGCCTACCAGTGCGGCAGAGGCGGGCTGGGCCATCGGCGGCGTCCATCTGGCGACCACCTGAACGCTCGTCACTGTCAGCGCCACCAGCAGCGCCAGCGTCACCAGCGCCGTTACCACCGTGCGCTGCCGTGTGCGGAAGAGCATCGCGTGAAGCCACTGCGCATGGTTATGAATCCAGACATCGGCGCGGAGCATGAAGGGACGCGCCAGGAGACGCGCACGAGTGAGCAGCATCCGCGCCTGCGCCAACGCCTGACTGATGGCCTGTGTCAAAGCCTGACTCATGGGTAGTTTCCTCAGCCCAGGCGACTTGCCCGGAAGTTGCGGCCAGTCTAGCCGAGGTGCTTGTAGAGCGCACTACCCAGCGTGGCGGCCACCGGCAAGGGCAGCCGTCGCCAGCACGCCGTCAGCAGTTGATACGTGCGACTTGTCTCTGATGTGGAGGCAAGCCCGGCCACCTGCGGCGCATAGTAGTAAGTGAGTGGCGTCTCGACCGCGCCCCAGCCGCGCTTGAAGTTCATCAGTCCTTCGTTGTCACGCGCCGTGCGCCCCATATCGAAGGCGTGATAGCCGTTGCCGATTGCCCAGGTGATCGACTCCCACATCAGCAGGTTGTTTGGTCCCAGATGCAGATAGCGGTCGTCGGAGGCGCCATAGGCATAGCGCACCGTGTCGCCAGCGGCGAGCAGGACCATACCGGCGATGGGTGCGCCCTCATACTCCGCGAGCAGCAGTTGTACCTTGCCGTCGTTGCCAAATCGGTCCCAGAGTTCCTGAAAGAAGCGTAGCGGCTGCGCGGGCATACCGTGCTTGCGGCTGCGGGTGCCAACGTGCAGGCGATGATAGATCGACATCTCATCGCGGCTGCTGGCGAAACGCACCGTCACGCCCGACTTGCGCGCCTTGCGCACCTGCCGCTGGACTGGCTTGCGCACTTGCGACCAGACGGCATCCTCGCCGCCGGTCAGCCCCATGCGCCAGCGAACGTACCCATCGCTGGCGGCGAAGTCGTCGCGTCCGGCTAGCGCCTCGCAGACGCCGGTGCGCAACTCCACATAGCGCGCGCGATAGTCGTGTCCCAGCGCCAGCGCCTGATCCAGCAATTGACGGGTCACAGTGGAATCAGTCGCCGTCAACGGGCAGGCGTCGGAGAATGGTAGCGAGACCACGCGCCGCCCGGTCAGTGGGCTACTCAACGCGCAGACGAGCAGTTCACCGCCCGCCTCGCCATCGGCCCCTCGCGCGCTCAGGCGTGTGACACGATAGCCATAGACCGACTCGATCAGCGCCAGCCAGCGCGCATCAGTGAAGAAGCTGTCGCCACTAGCGGTGTCGGTGATGGGGTTATGGCTGCACACTGTGCCGACTGTGGCTGTGGGGCTGAGGGTGCTAACGGACGCCTCCACGCGAGCCTCCTGACGCAGTAGCCAGCGCGAATATCTCTTCATGTTGCTGCCGCTGCTCACGGAGTGACTGCTGCGCCGCCGCGAGAATCTTGACGACCGCCAGCCCCGATTGGCCGCTGGCCTGTGGCCGGGCGCCGGTGCGGATGGCGCGGGCAAAGTCCTCGCACTCCAGACGTAGCGGCTCCGCCCATTCGATATGCGGGATGGTGATCGCGCCGTGCCGGTAGGAGATCACCGGATCAACACCGACATCGGCGCCCTTGTTGAAGATTTTGAGCATCTCCGCTGGGTTGGTGTCGTCGTAGATCGCCATGCGTTTGTCACCGATGACTGTTACCTGGCGCACTTTGGTGGGATGCAGCCAACTGACGTGGATGTGGGCAGTCACGCCGCTATCATATTCGAGGTCGAGGTGAGCCACATCGTAGACTTCGGGACGCAGGTGCGCCCGCGCCTGCGCCTGCACGCGATCAGGCGCGCCACCCAGCAGCGAGAGCAGGATCGAGACATCATGCGGCGCCAGATCCCAGATCACATCAATATCGCTGCGGAACAGGCCGAGATTGAGCCGCTCGGCCTCTACGCAGTAGATATTGCCCAGTTCACCGTCCTGGATCAGCTTGCGCAGTTCGACCACCGCCGGGCTGTACTCGAAGGTGTGGCCCACCATCAATGTGCGCTGCATGCGTGTGGCCAGCGCGATCAGTTCTTCGGCTTCGGCGACGCTTGCCGTCAGCGGCTTCTCGACCAGCACATGCTTGCCGTTCAGCAGCGCCTGGCGGGCAAGCTCGAAGTGTGTCGCAACCGGTGTTGCAATCACCACACCGTCAACATCCGATAGCAAGACATCCTCGAGGCGTCCGGTTGTCTGAATCCACGGGCGCTCACTCTGCGCCTGCGCGCGCCGGTGCGGATCGAGGTCCGCCACGACCTTCAGGGAGGCTTGCGGCAACGATTCCAGGTTGCGCGCTAGCTTCGGCCCCCAATAGCCCCACCCAATCAGCCCAAAACTCACTTCTTGCATCATCATCCGCCACCTTCTCCACAGCGATTGCTCACCAGC
The DNA here is from genome assembly GCA_039924685.1 of Ktedonobacterales bacterium. GTDB lineage: Bacteria > Chloroflexota > Ktedonobacteria > Ktedonobacterales > JADMIN01 > JBDTAI01. The sequence continues at coordinate 6,772 of JBDTAI010000129.1, read as the reverse complement.
CAACAGCATCCCCAACAGCATCCCTAACCGGGTCCCGTGTCGGTTTCCCGCTCCGACCCCCAGCACGCGACGACCCCCATTACACCCGCGCGCCCGCCAGACTGAGCGCCCCTGTGAGCGCGCCACAGACCTGATCGATCTGCTCCGCCGTCAACTCCGCATACATCGGCAGCGAGAGAATGCGCGCCGCCGCCGCTTCGGTGACGGGAAGCGTCCCCTGCGCGACGTCATAGCGGGCGCACGCCGGTTGCAGGTGCAAGGGTATCGGATAGTGTACGCCAGTCGCAATGCTCTGTTCCGCCAGCAGTGCGCGCACACGATCACGCTCCGGCGTCTGGATCACATAGACATAGTAAGCGTGCGTCGCCCAGTCGCGTGTCACTGGCGTCTCCACCACGCCGTGCAGCCGTTGTGAATAGACCGCCGCATGTGCGCGCCGCGCCGCATTCCAGTCATCGAGATAGGGCAACTTGACACGCAGCACGGCTGCCTGAATCTCGTCCATGCGAGCGTTGACGCCCATCATCTCGTGTTCATAGCGCCGCCGCGAACCGTGGTCGCGCAGCACACGCATGCGCTCGGCCAGGTCGGCGTCATTGGTCACACAAATGCCCGCCTCGCCATAGGCGCCCAGCGTCTTGCTGCAATAGAGGCTGAAACAGCCGATGTCGCCAAGCCCACCAATAGGCTTGCCATTGTAGAGCGCGCCATGCGCCTGTGAGGCGTCTTCGATTACACGCAAGCCGTGGGCGCGGGCGATCTCAAGGATTGGCCCCATCTCTGCCGGATGGCCGAAGAGATGCACCGGCAGCAGCGCCCTCGTCTGGGGTGTGATAACGCGCTCGATCAAGCGCCAGTCCATCATATAGGTGTCGGGATCAATATCAACGAATACCGGCGTCGCGCCAACCATGCTGATCGCCTCAATCGTGGCGATGAAGGTATTGGCGACGGTGATCACCTCGTCGCCAGGGCCAATCTCGCAGGCGCGCAACGCTAGCGCCAGCGCATCGGTGCCGTTCGAGACACTCACGCCGTGCTGGCTCGCGCAATACGCCGCGAACTCCTGCTCGAACGCAAGCTGCTCAGGGCCAAGATAAAGCGCCATGCCATCGAGAACGCGCTCAATCGCCGGAAGTATCTGCTGCTTGATCGTACGGTATTGCGCCTGCAAGTCAACCAATGGAACTGCCATCAACTACACCTCATCCGCGAGAACACCTGTCGTATTGCTTTCACATTTGCCGTGACTTGTGAATGCCTCGCTGTTGACACTACTCCGTGGGCGTGCAGGCAACGGTGATATGCGCTGTGTAAATGCGGCGCCCTTCATGGGGTCGTGTGCAGGAACGCTTACCATTCCGCCAGTGTCCACGTCCCTCCAATTCCAGCCGCTCTCAGTGGGCGCTGGCTAGTAGAGTAGATAATTCGCTTCGGTGTTCTGCCCTGTACCAATATGGCTGTTACGGTACACATCTGATTACCCGAATTGCACGCGTTCAACACCGCTGATGGTCATAGTTAAACCATAGACCACCAAAGATCACCAAAGATCACCAAAGTCCACCAAACATCGGTCGCGCCCAGTTCAGCATCAGGCAGAATCAGGCAGAATCAGGCAGAATCAGGAAGAATCGGTTGAGTTCCGTCCACACCGCGCTGAGTACGCAATGGGGGAAGGTATGAGTGTTGAGCGGGGGATAGCTGTTGCGGATCGCAAACGCCTTGCGCAGCCGCTTTCCGACGAACGTGTTCTCAGTATTGAACGTGCTATTGCCTGGGGCATCAGCGGTGTTGACTTCGCAACCGCTGATGTGCGCTATCGGCGACTGAAGCGCATCCTCGATTGTGTGCTGGTGTCGCTGGCGCTAATTCCCCTCAGCCTGGTCATGCTCATCACGGCGTTCGCCGTCTGGGCTGATTCACCAGGCCCGATCATTTTCCGGCAAAAGCGCATCGGCATGAATGGCGTCGAGTTCGAGATGTACAAGTTTCGCTCGATGTACCACGGCTGCTCCGCTGCCAGCCACCATGCGGCCACTGCCCAGTTCATTCAGGGGGGCGTCATAAACCTTGCCAACAGCGAGATGCCCTATAAGCTGGGGAACGACCACCGCATCACGCCGGTCGGCAAGTTCATTCGCAAAACCAGCGTCGACGAGCTGCCGCAATTGTGGAATGTGCTCAAAGGTGAGATGAGCATCGTCGGCCCGCGACCACCCCTTGAGTACGAGGTCGCGCTCTACAGTCCGCGCGATCTGCTGCGCCTCTCAGGCAAGCCGGGTCTCACTGGTCCCTGGCAGGTGTATGGGAGGGGTAAGGTGACGTTCCAGCAGATGGTCGAGCAGGACATTGCGTATGTAGCGACCCAATCAGTGTTATACGATGTCAGGTTGATGCTGCTGACTGTGCCTGTGTTAGTGCTGGGCCGTGGGGGCGCATAGCTGGCGCGCGCTGAAGATGTGGTACAACATCTGAAGCGCGGCCTTGCGAAGATCGTGCGACAAACCACCGACAGACCCGGTAATTAGGGCTAATTGTGATTTCCGCAACAATTCATGCCTATGCAGCGGCTCACCTCTGTGCTACAATGTTTGAGGTGAGTCAAATCCACGGGTGTCGCCTCCTTACGCGATGAGCACATATACTTCCCCCAGGTTGCTTTCTTTGTGAAGCAGCATCGTGTATTGTGGCGAATGATGGTAGTGAACCGTCTCTATGGTAGAGATTCCGGCACATGGGTGTGTGGGTGGGGTGGTGGCGGCCTCCTCTGGTACGACCAATGACTCACTGCGAATGGTTTGCGTCCTCAGAATCGCCTCGGCAAACCCAAACAAAAAGGCCTCCATGTCGGAGATGTTTCTGTATTCTATGCGTTTTGAGAATTGCTCAAAACCATTCAAGGTATGGATACCCCCCGTTTGCATGACGCATATTGGCCCGCCCGGGCCGAACCAGTTTCCAACGTGATTGCGGTGGAGGGTGAGATGAAGCTGTTGGTGGTGGATAGTGATCGCGACTTGGTGGAGATGATAACCGGCTGGCTGCGCTCGCGCGGCTATGAGGTTCATTTTGCATTCACCAAGGACAAAGCCAGACAAATCTGGCTTGAAAAACAACCGGACGTTGTCATCATCGATCCGGCAAACAACGGACCTGACCTGTTGCATATGTGCCGCGAGTTGAGCGATGTGCATGACGCGCTTGTGCTGGTCGTCACGCGCACTCGCGACGAAGATGCTGAGTCGGTCTATCTCGAGGCTGGCGCAGACGGCTTCCTTACCAAGCCGTTTCTGCCACGCCTGCTGTTGGCGCATCTGCGCGCCCTGAGTCGCCGCGTGCGCTCGTCGCTCGTGCGCAATCCGTCAACGATTCTCACCGTCGGCCCGTTCCGGGTTGACACTGTGCGCCACGAAGTGGACGTGAATGGTAAAACCGTTCGGTTGACACCGACGGAGAGCCGCTTGCTCCATCTGCTGGCGGCCAACGCCAACGACATCTGCACCCTGGAGCAGATTGTCACGCACGTCTGGGGCTTTAAGGAGTCGGGCGATACCTATCTGGTGAAAGCCCACATCCGCCACCTGCGGGAAAAGATTGAGCCGAACCCCGGCAAACCCCAGTACATCCTGACGGAGTCGGGGGTGGGCTATATGCTCAAGCGACCAGTGGAAGAGACGCTCGTCCTCGTCGAAACTCCCGCCGTGGAGCTTGTGGAACTACAAGAAGAGCGCCATGAGCTACGTCCTGTGCTCAAGCCATCTGTCGCGTTTGCCGGATAATACGCCCAATTGTCACTCGCTTGTCACTTGCTTGTCACTCGCTTGTCTCGCGCTGGTATGTCTTCTGCTGCGCCCGCCCGATAAACCTATCGGGCGGGCGCAGTTCGTTGTGCGCTCCGATGCGTGAATGGCACACATCGGCGGCAGACTGTGTTGACGGGGAGGAACATCTGTGAGGTGAGGCTGTGATGCGCCTGTGAGGCTATGCGCCTGATTGTGTGACGCCGCTGTGAGGCTATGTCGGTATCATTGGATGTAACGCGAGCGAACCACCCGCGAGTGATCATCTACTGGCACGACGCAGTGTGCCGTGATACAACGAAATGAGGCGATAATCATGACAATGTCCACGCTTCCACGCCCGACCGTCCCTCCTTCATCCCTTGTATCCCCTGAATCTTCCACCTCACGCAAGAGGGCCAACGCTGGCGCCTATGTGGCATTGGGGACTATTCTCTCCATCGGTTTGTTGCTCTTGCTGACCGCGACACTGCTAGCCGCCAGCGTAGGGGCGCGACACGCCAGCGCTGCCTCTGCCCACGCGGCGCCGATGGGGCAAACAGGCATGGGCATGGGACCAGCCTCGGTGGTATCCAACCATGTGACACTGACCATTGTGGCGCAACGACCCGGCTCCAGCGTGCAGGGACCAGCGTATACGCCGATGACTAGCTTGACGTTCCCCGCACATAGCCTTGTGACGATCACAATCGTCAACCAGGACGCAGGCGATACCGATCTGCCTGCAAACTCGCCGTATGCGAAGGTGAGCGGCATAACGGGCGGTATGGCGTATGTAGATGGGCGAGCCTACAGTGCGCTGGATGTCGCCAAAGTTGCGCATACCTTTACTATTCCACAGCTTGGGGTGAATGTGCCGATCCCCGGTGACACGCCACAGGGCAAACATGCCATCACGGTGACCTTCTCCTTCAAGACGGGCGCGGCAGGCATGTATATGTGGCAGTGCATGGACCCGTGCGGCGCTGGCGCCAGCGGCTGGGGCGGCCCGATGGCGACGATGGGTTATATGCAAGGTATGGTGATGGTCCAATAAACGGTCTTTCGGGAACAGTGAGAGTGTTTGCGGCCTGATATATCATGGAGGACTATTGCGCATAGCGGGCAAGGAGCGCCCGCGCCTCACAGATCACCTGTTCGCGTAGCTCCGGCGGCTCGATCACCTCGGCCTGCGCGCCAAAGCCCAGCGTGAACTCACGGGCGCCGTGCTGCTCCTCGAAGAGCATCGAGACAGTAATCCAGCCGTCGGCGTCGGCCGCGGATTCGCTTTCGATGCGCGCATAGCGGCCCCCCTGGCGGATGTAGCGCAAGGCTTCGGCTGTGACGCGCAGTGTTGCCTGATAGCGCGGCAGGTTGGCGGTGAACTCGGCGGTCGAGTGCTCCCAGAAGGTGGCGAGATCGAAGTCCGCCGGACGCTCACACGGCTCATCCAGCAACATAACAGTATCTATACGTGAGACGCGATACGTGCGTGGTTCACCTGCTACAGCAGCCACCAGATACCAGACACTGCCCTTCGCCACTAGTCCCAGCGGGTCAACCAGCCGCTCGGCGATGCCGCCATCGCGCTGATAGCCCAACCGCAGCTTGCGTTCGCTCCAGATCGCCTCTTGCAGCGTGGGGAGCAGCGGTGTCGGTTCGCTCGATTGACGCCACCCGGCGGCGTCTATATGGATGCGCTGGCGAATATCGCCCACACGGTCGCGGTTGACGCCTGGCAGCGCCGCCAGCAGTTTGATCAAGCCGCCCTCCGCAGCCTGCCGCAGTCCCAGATCGCCTAGCAGCCGCGATGGCCCACCCAGCAGCAACGCCTGCGCCTCCGCTTCATTCATACCTGTCAGGTTGGTGCGATACTCTTCGAGCAGCCGCCAGCCGCCGCCCGACCCACGTTCCGCCGTCACCGGCACCCCCGCCATCCCCAACGCCTCCATATCACGGTGGATGGTGCGCGCCGACACTTCGAGCCGCTTCGACAATTCACGCGCTGTCATACGCCGCTGCGTCTGCAACAGCAGCAGGATCGAGAGCAACCGATCTGCGCGCATCGTTACGCCATCCTTTGCGATATACATAGTGAGCGGGTGAACAGCCCCTCTCACCTGTGACTGGTCACTCACAACCGATGTCAACCACAGTCAACCGATGTATCGCCATACGCTGATAGATGTGTGATGTATACGTAGCATCGGCCTATGCGGGAGCAGGCTATGCAGGACTGGAGTGTAGCGCTCCGGCAGAATCCTCCCCTACTGAGGGAGAAGACCCGACACACCATTCTCTCTCACCACAGCCGTCATGGCAAGTTCCCGCCAGCGCATCCGGCGCCAATGCGTCGGAACTGGTCTCAGCCGCTGCGTTCACCGCGCTGATGGAGCGGCAGCAGCCGGCGAATCAGGTATTCCTGCGCGGGCTGGTGAGCAACGCTGAAGTGGCGCTCGATCCCTTCCTGTGCGGAGGGGCGGTGATGCGCAGGACCATGATGACCGTCTGCCCTATATCTGTTCTGTAACTGTGGCGACGAGGCGCTTGCCCAGCATGATCAGCAGCGCCAGGCCGAGCGCCAGCCAGACGGCCACCACCACTGGCGCATAGACCAGTGCGCCCGATCCCGGCGAGGCGACAGCGGCGAGGAAGATCAGCCCGCTGATCAGCATCCCCAGGACAGGCAGCAGCCCATGCCGCCAGACGCTGAACTGGGCGCGGCGCTTGCGCCAGAAAAAACGCAGACAGGCGACATTCACCAGCACATAGATCAGCAGGATGAAGAGCGCATCCAGGGTCCCCATGAACTCGAAGGCGTTGAGAGGTTCAAGCAACAATCCCATGCCGATGCCTACCACCAGCCCGATGCCAGACAGCAGCGTGATCGCCGCACCAGGCGTCTGGCGGGTGGGATGAGTCCAGCCGAGCCAGCGGGGCAGCATGCCGTCGCGCCCAATGGCAAAGAGAATGCGCGAGCCGCCGTTGAC
>JBDTAI010000128.1:0-6320 GCA_039924685.1 Ktedonobacterales bacterium | reverse complement strand
GCCTGTTCTTTCGCCGTGATCTCTTGCTGCGCCGTCGCATGCTCATGGCCCATCTTCGCCAGGGCGTCGTCGAGGTCACGCAGGCGACGGGCATCCTGAAGCGCCTGATCACGTTCACTTTCGAGCTTGGTCTGGCGGGCGATCAGTGGCTGTAATGTCTCGATGCGTTGCGCCGCCGCTTCGGCCTGAGCCAACGCCTGTCGCGCATGCTCTTCCTCGCTCTGTGCGCGCTCGCGTCGCCGCTCCAGCTCCGCCTGTTTGCTGCGCAGATCATCGCGCTGGCGCTGGCGGTCACGCGCCGCCAGGCTCTGCCGCTCGGCCTGCAGATACGCCTGATGATCGGCGCCCGTCTGGGCAAGGATGCGTTGCGCTGTCAGCGCCTCATCGCGGCGAGCGGTGGCGTCTTCCAGTCGCGCAGCAGCGTTGCGGCGCACATCGTTGGCATGGGCGACGGCATTTTCCAGTCGCTTGACCTCGGCCTCGAGCCGTTGCAACTGCGCGCGGCGCTCCTGCTGATTGACAATCTGCTGGTGCAGCCGCTCGATCTCGTCAACAAGCCAGCGCACCTGCAAGTGACGCTGGCGCAACAGTTCGCGCCAGCCCTCCAGCTTGCCGGTCTCGGCTTCGAGCCGCTCGATGCGATACTCCTGCGCGATGTGTTCCTGTTTCAGGTAGTTGTTGGTGTCGTTCAGCTTCTCGGCGGCCTTGCGATAGTCTTCTACCTGCAACAGCACATCAAATTTCTTTTTGCGATTGGCGGGCGTCATCAGAAAGTCGGCGGTGAAGGTTCCCTGTGGCACCCCCAGCGCATCGTTGAAGAATGTCTCGAGCTTCACGTCGCCTTCAATGCGCAAATGATCACGGAGAAAGTCAATCACATCGGCGCTCTGGTCTACCAAACGATCATGCAGTTCCGGGTCCACCACATACCACTCGCTGGCGGAGCCGACACGCCGCACCACCTCGTATTCGCGGTCGTCGAGCGCGGAGATGAAGGCGACGACGATCTGGCCGGACTTCTCGCCTTCACGCACGAATTGCGCCCGGTTATAGGACAGCGCATCGAAGAGCGCATAGCCAATCGCCTCGACCAGCGTGGATTTGCCAGCGCCGTTAAGTCCACGAACGGCGATTGTGCCGGGCTGGAACGGAATAACAGCATGCTGGTAGCTCTTGATATTGGTGAGTTCGACTCGCGTAATACGCACGGGTGGCCACGTCCTTCAATACGTTTTGGGGAAACTATGGGGACTATTGACTGTATCCGCCGCGCAGCATGAAAAGCGGAAAAACCAGCGCTAGCCCATACCAACCCCAAATAGCTGGCTCAATGATAGTTCAATCGCTCAACACGCCATGTCACTAGAGACTACTACGGCAAGTATAGCACTGCCGCCACAAACACCCTCTCGCCCTGGGCCACCTGGGGGAGCGTTGCAGGACCACCGCCTTGATGCCGCTTACCAACGTGATCAGGTACGCCGTCGCTCGCCCATCGGGATCAGCCGTGGCCTGAAGGCCATGAACCACCCCCACGACCCGTTAACCCTGTGGAGGCGCCAAACACCAGCGAGCCTGTAGCACGATTCGGGGTCGCGGGCATGAATACCCCATTCATACACAACGCCACGGCGGAAGCCTCTTGCTCTGCGCCATACGCCCGACGTGAGGTGGCGTACATCTTGCAGCGGTTGGGCCTCTTGAGTCTTGAGTAAAGAACCGACAGAAACATCAAGGAGGCATTCATGGCAAGTGGGCAAAGAAAACGACGTGGACAGATACTACTGCCACTGCTCGGCGTGCTGGCGCTGGTGGCGCTCTTCGCGGTGGGCGCCATGCCCTCACAGCGCGCGCGGGCGGCATCCACGCCTATCCTGCCGGGCGAGCCGCTATGGGGAAGTGTTCCCGCCTGGCTCTATGGCGTGAATGACAGCGTGAACTGGGACCCCCAGTACAACATGGATGTGGCGCCCGACGGCCCACCGATCCAGGCGGCGATCAAAAAAGCGCAGGTTCCCATCGCGCGCACCTGGTTCTTCCAGAACTCGCTGGTGGATGGCCACGCGATGAGCGACGCCGAGCAACTCACCAAGCTGCATGCCGTGCAGAACGCTGGCATGGTATGTTTCGCCAACTTCCCCACGGCGAACACCGTGGCGTATGACCTGCATCTGCTGTCGCTCCTGAATGGCGCCTGCCCGTTTGTCGAGGTCATGAACGAGCCGGACAACGCAGGCATCTCCGCCGTGCAGTACCTCAGCTTCTGGAACAGCTTCGTGCCACAGGCGCGCAAGGCGTATCCTGGCATCCTCTTCGGCGGACCGGCGGCGACAACACCCCAGTATAGCGATTGCAGCTACCCGCATGGGCAGACCATCTGCTTTTTGCAAAAGGTGCTGACCGGCATGGCGCAATCCGGCAATCTGCCCGACTTTGTGACATTCCACTGGTATCCCTGCTGGAACGATACCGCGTCGTCATGCCTCGCCAAAGCCTCGACCTATACCCCGCAGGCGCAGATGGTCACCGGCTGGGTACAGCAGGACTTCCCCGGCAAGAGCATTCCGGTAGGCATCTCGGAGTGGAACGCCGATCCGGGCAATCCCGCCTATATGCAGAACCAAAGCTGGATGGCCCAATATCTGACGGCGGCGCTGAACAATATGCAGCAGAGCGGCCTTGCCTTCGCCATGTTCTATGACGTGGCGGGCTACGCGAACTATGGCACTGACGATCTGTTCGACATCTACACGAATAATGGCGCTCCGAAGCAGCAATTCAACGCGCTGGCAGCGGACATCGCGGCGGCGCAGGGTGGTGGCAATAGCACACCCACCCCGACAGCCACCTCATCGCCCTCGCCAAGCCCGACGGCGACGCAATCGCCAACGCCCAGCCCGACACCAACACAGTCGCCGACGCCTAGCCCTACACCAACACAATCGCCGACACCATCTCCCAGCCCATCTCCCAGTCCGACGCCTCCGCCGGGCGGTTTGACCTTCAGCGATGGCTTCGAGTCGGGCAATGCGGCGGCGTGGGCAGTGACGCATACCGGCGCCGGAGATACGCTGGCGGTGGAGTCGAGCAATGTACATAGCGGCACGTATGCGCTGGGCATGGTGAAGGGCGCCCGTAGTGGCGATGTGTATGTCCAGGCCAATCTTGCCAGCCCCGGACTCTCTGCGAGCCAGACGACATGGGCGATGGAACTGGCCAATCCGCAGGGGCATGGCATGTTGCAGCTTGTGCAGATCAGCACGGGAAACTATTTCCTGGCGGGTCTGTATCTGACCTACAACGCTAGCAGCGGCCATGCGAACCTGCAACTCTACGACGGCAATTACAAGTGGCACAGTTGTACCCTGCCCAAGACGCTCTACGGCGCATGGCATACCTACAGTCTGAGCTATGTGGCCGCCACCAGCGCGACAGGCAGCTTCAGCCTGCGCATTGATGGCGCGACAGTGTGCAGTGCGAGTAACCTCAAGACGGCGCGCACTAGGCGCCCGGCGCTGACAAGCGCGCAGTTCGGCAGCATCGGCAGCGATGGCCGCACGAGCATGGCGATCTGGCTGGATGACGTGCGTATCACGGCATTTGCGCCAGTCGTGTGAATCCAGCGAACGACGTAGCGCACAGAGCGTCAATGCTCCCTTTGGCGCCTCCCTCACAGCATTCACGCCATGAGGGAGGCGTCTTGTCGCGCGCTCATGCAGTAGTCCATCCGCGTCTGCAGCGGGTATAGTGTATAGCAATGCAAAACTGCCACCCATCGCCCTGCCATCGCACATTATACCCGGTACTCAGATGCCGTTTGCCGCACCTGCGCGAGAGAGGATGCCGCCATCATGAGCCAGCGAACTCCTGCCAATCCACAGCCGTCCCATCCCGGCGCCACAGTGATCGCGCCGCCTGCCGAGTCGGCGCGTCGCTATCGCACGCCGCAGCGCGACCGCTACGATCTCGTCGTGCTGGGTGGTGGCTCGGCGGGGCTTTCAGCCGCCACGCTGGGGACCGTGCTGGGCGCGCAGGTGGCGTTGATTGACCGCGAGAAGCTGGGCGGCGAGTGCCTCTACACCGGCTGTGTGCCAAGCAAGGCGCTGCTGCATGTGGCGCGGGTGGCGCACCAGGCGCGCACGGCTGCATCGCTGGGCCTCAGCATCCAGGTGGGGCCCGTGGACCTGGCAGCCGTCGCACAGCATGTGCAGGAGGTGATCGGCGAGGTCTATGTCGAGAGTGACGCGGTGGAACACTACATTGAGCGCGGCATTGACGTGATCTTTGGCGAAGCGCATTTCACCGACGCCAACACGCTGAGCATCAACGGCCAGGCGATTACCGCCAAAGCCTTTGTGATCGCCACCGGCTCACATCCCACCGTGCCAGCGATTCCGGGTCTGGTCGAGGCGGGCTATCTCACCAACGAAACCGTTTTCTCTGCGCAGCATCTGCCGCCGCGCCTGACGGTGCTGGGTGGCGGCCCCATCGGTGTCGAACTGGGGCAGGCGTTTGCGCGGCTGGGATCGCAGGTGACAATTATCCAGCGCCCCGACCGCATTCTCCCCAAAGATGAGCCGGAGGCGTCGCAGGTGTTGCTGCAACGGCTGGTGGCCGAGGGTGTGACCGTCCACACGCACACGGAACTGCTGGGTGTGACGCAGCGCGACGGCGCAAAGATCGCCCATGTGCGCAGCACGTCAGGCGAGACGTCAGGCGAGACGTTCGAGGTGGCGGGCGAGGAGCTATTGGTGGCCATCGGGCGCACCCCCAATGTGGACGGGCTGGGACTGGAAGCGGCGGGCGTGACCTGTGATCCGCGCAAGGGTGTCCGCGTGGACGAGTATTACCGCACCAGCAATGCGCGCATCTTCGCGGCGGGCGATGTGATCGGCGGCTACCTCTTTACGCATGCGGCGGCGCTTCAGGCGCGGGTGGCGGCGCGCAACGCGCTCGTGCCAGTGCGGGCGAAACGCGACGAGCGCATCATGCCCTGGGCGACCTTCACTGAGCCGGAGGTGGCGCATGTCGGCTTGACCGAGGCGGAGGCCCGCGCGGCGCATGGCAACGATGTTGTGGTGGTCTCGCAGCCGTTCTCTGGCGTGGACCGCGCCATCACTGACGACGCGACCGACGGCTTCGTGAAACTGGTGGCGAAACGCGACGGCAAGCTGCTCGGCGGCGAGATCGTCGGCGCGGCGGCGGGCGAGTTCATCAACGAACTGGCGCTGGCGCTGCAAGCCAACCTCTCGCTGAACGACCTCGCCGCGACCACGCATGTCTACCCGACGATGGCGCTGGCGGTGCAACAGGCGGCAGGCGAGTTCACGCTGGCACGCACAGCCAGCAGCCGCGCCGTCAAGCTACTGCGTCTCTTCTCATGACATCCTCTGCAGCCGTCTACAAACGCTGCGCACACATTGTTCAGTGTGATGGGCTATGTTATACTCTGCCTCAGAACTCCATTCCCCGCTCGCTTGCTGTCGGAACCCGCAGCGTGTCCGCGATTTCCGGGATCGGCTGCGGATAACAGGAAGGTGATGTCACTATGGCGGCAGGAAAGACGAACACAACGCTATATCGCGTGCGCCTGGGATGGGCGCTGCTCGGCATCGTTGGCCTGGGATTGCAGGCCAGCGCCACGTATAGCCTCGGCGCATTTGGCAGTTTCACCCAGGTGGTCAACTTCTTCAGCTACTTCACGATCCTCTCCAACATCTTCATCACCGCCTGGTTTGTTCTCGCCTTTCTCTCCATGCAGCGCGGTCAGGCGCGCTGGTGGGGCGACGATCCGGCGATCAAAGGGGCGCTGCTGGTCGCGGGCGGCGTTACCATCATTGTCTACTGGCTGCTGCTGAAAGACATCCCGGTGCAGGGCGGACCGGCGGGCGATATAGCCAACCTGCTGCTACATGGCTTCGTTCCCCTGGGGCTATGGATTGACTGGCTGATTGCGGGCGACCCGATGAACAAGCCGTATGGGGCAATGATGGGCGCATGGCTGGTCTACCCCATCGTCTTCATGATCTACTCCGAGATACGCGGTCCCTTTGTGGATAAACCAACCCATCCCTGGTATCCCTACTTCTTCCTCAGCCCCAGCGCGCCACCGGCAGGCGTGGGTGGCGTTGGTCCGCTGATCCTCGCCCTGATCGGCGTCTCGCTGATCTTCTTCCTGGCTGCCAGCGTCCTCTACTGGCTCTATCGCAAACGCGGCGGCGTGCAGTTCGTGCCGGTGGGCAAGGCGCAGGTCAGCCGGGCAGGTCGCAGGAGATAGCAGGCGCTAGCAGCCGAGAGCAGGCGCCTGGAAGAATGCAGGG
>JBDTAI010000127.1:0-3470 GCA_039924685.1 Ktedonobacterales bacterium | reverse complement strand
CCTCGGCCCCCGCCGCCGCATAGGTCTGGATACCCGCGATCATCTGCTCTGGCGTACCGATCAGCGCGTGCTTCTGTGTGCGCAGCGCCTCCACCGTCTCGGCCAGCGACAGCCCCCGGAACTCCGAATCGTCATGGCGCCAGGCCAGCCGCCACTCAAGCTCCTCATCACTGCGACCCAGATAGGCGCGCAGCATCACCGTTCGCCGCACATCCGCTGGCGTGCGGCCCGCCGCGATCAGCAGCCGGTCGAGTGTCTGTGTGCGCTCACGAAAGCCCGCTGCTGAGACCGAAAAGCAGTTCCACACATCGGCGTAGCGCGCCGCCAGCGCCAGCGTGCGCCGCTGACCATTGCCGCCCACCAGAATGCGCGGACCGCCAGAGCGTTGTGGTCGTGGCAGCAGTGTTGCATCGTGAAGTTGATAGAATTGCCCCGCGAAGGTCACCGGCTCGTCGCTGCGCAAGAGTCGGGTGATCACCGCCAGCCCCTCTTCGAAGCGCCCCATACGCGCCGCCGTATCGCCGAGATCGTAGCCGTAGACGCCATGCTCACGCGCCTGCCAGCCAGCGCCCACGCCCAGGATCATGCGCCCGCCGGAGAGATCATCGAGCGCCGCCGCCTGCCGCGCCAGCAGCCGTGGATCGCGGAACGAGAGCGGCGCCACCAGCGGCCCGAACGCGATACGCTGTGTATGGTCGGCAAGCCAGGTCAGCGAGACAATCATCTCCAGCGCGTCTTTGTCGGGCGGTTCGGGGTTGGTGAAGTGGTCTGAGCGATAGAGTCCGGCGTAGCCGAAGTCTTCGGCGGCGGCGACCAGCGCCTGCCAGCGGGACCAGGTCAGGCCATCCTGGCCTTCGATCATAATCGAGAGGGCAACCATGCGCTGCTGCTCCTTCGCTGCTGTACTGGATGATACATCCGCCATCTGCCAGTGGCGATCACCAACAACCGTACCACGCCGCAGACGGGGGCGCCATGCTATGCCATGCTATGCTATCACTATCGGTACACGCGTTTCCCTTCCCCATGCAGGGCAAGGGGCCAGCAGGACAGAGAGGACAGAACCGTGAGCGACAACATATCAGGTGACATGAACCGCTATCAGGACGCAGCGGTGATGCGCGACCTGCTACGCGAGGCGAAGACCATCGCCATCGTCGGTCTTTCATCCAACCCGGCGCGTGACAGCCATGAGATCGGCGTCTATTTGCAAGGCCATGGCTATCGCATCGTCCCCGTCAACCCCAACGAGCGCGCGGTGCTGGGCGAGACCAGCTATCCCTCGCTCACCGCGATCCCCTTTCCGGTGGACATCGTTGATGTGTTCCGTCGGTCCGACGCCGTAGCGCCCATCGCTGAAGAAGCCGTGCAGATCGGCGCAAAGGCGATCTGGCTCCAGCTTGGCGTGATCAGCCAGCAAGGCGCCAGCATCGCCGAACAGGGCGGTCTCAAGGTCGTGATGGACCGTTGTATCATGGTGGAGCATCGCCGCCTGATGTGAAGCCTGCATATGTGAGCACTTTGCAGATCGCTTGATGTGTTGAGGCTGGTGTGTTGAGGGTGTGAGGATGGGGGAGAGGACGCGATGCTGCTGACGGCGGTTCCCGGCGCGGCGCTGGTGGCAGTGGCGCTGCTCCTGCCCGGTGTTGTGTGGGCATGGTGGGCGTATCCCTCGCCAAGCCGGGCGATGCGGTTGTGCGTCGGGCTGGCGCTGGGCTTTGCCTGGCAGATGCACATCGCCGCAGTGCTGGCAGTGGGACCGGGCATCACGCGCGCGAGTGTCACCATCGAGACACTGATCGCGCTGGCGCTGGCTGGATTGCTTGCCTGGCGCATGCGTATCCCGCGCCTGGAACGTTCTATCGGCCCCATCGGACGCCACGGTGGCGCGCATCGTCGCAACGGTTGGAGGATTGGCGCGCTGCTGGCGCTCTCGCTGGCGGTCCTCACGATCCTGCATCTCATTCCCCTGGCCTGGCAGCAGGTTCCACAGGGCTGGGACCCCAGCTTTCATTCGCTGCTTGCCAGCGTGACAGTGGCAACGGGCAAATTGCCCACATGGCAACCTTTCGAGCCGATTGATTCCAACTATCCCTACGGTCCGCACGTCTTCATCGCCGAGACGAGCCTGCTGACGGGTATCGCGCCCGACGCCATCTTCGCCGTGCTGCTGGATGCGCTACTGCCTGTGCTCTCCGGCCTGGCGCTCTATGTCTTTGCGCGGCGGGTCTTTCGGCGGGCGGATGTGGCGCTTGCGGCCAGTGTCGCCTATGGTTTTCTGGGCAATTTTGGCAGTTTCGAGTATAGCGCCTGGGGAGGTTTGCCCAATGCGCTCGGTTTCTTCATCGCGCTGGCGTTTCTGGCGGTGCTGTTTGCGCCGTCTGGCGCCGCTGGCCTCGTACCTGGTGTCTTCAGCGGTCGTGGTCTGCGTTCTGGCCTGAGCTATGGCCTGAGCTATGGCCTGAGCTATGGCTGGCGGCGCATCCTGACTGGCGGCGCGCTCCTCAGCGCGATCCCGCTGACGCACCACCATGTGCTGCTAACGATGGCGCTGCTGCTCGGCGTCTTTGCGCTGTATCTGCTGGTGCGGCTCTTGCCCTGGATGCGCGCTCCGCTTGCCCATCACCGTGAGTCGTTGCGAATGCTGCTGCGGCTGATGCTGATGAGCGGTGTGGCGCTGGCGCTGGTGGCCTATTATGCGATTCCCTACGCCGCCAAAATCGGCCAGCTACACGATACCTCGGCGCTGACGTATCTGGAGGAGTATTCCGGTTGGATCTTCCCCAAAAATGGCAACGAACTCTGGGCGCTGGCCTTGCCTGGTTCGGTGTTGATCGCATGGCATGCGCGTCGCCGCTGGCTACGTGGAATCCTGCCTGCGGTGAAGGCACAGTGTGGCGACCTGCCTCTGCGGCGTGTAGCGATTTGGCGCCGCTTGCTGGCGCTCCCTCTCGTAGCGCAGTTCGCCGGGGTAGCGGGAGTGGCACAGGCATTTCTGGCGCTGGCCAGCCTCACGCTGCTTGCCGCCTTCATCCTGGGCTACTATGGCTATCGCGCCTACGCCGACCAGGTGTACCATCACCCCTACACGGCGTTCACACCTTCCCGCTTCCTTACCGATCTTACCTACTTTCTGGCGCTGTATGCCGGACCGGCGCTGCTTGCCATCTGGCGGGGGCTGGCCCGGTTGGGGAGATGGTTGTTCCGTTCGCGTCGCTGGTGGTTGCGTCGTGGCGCACAGGTGGCGCTTCAGGGCGCGCTTGCGGTAGCTATCGTGCTACTGGCGAGCCTCTATGTGCCGGAGCAGATCACGAATGGGGCGGGCCAATTGGCGCCGGGAGAGTTGGCGGCGTTCACCTGGGTGCGCAACCACACGCCACAGGATACTTACGTGCTCAACCTCGACCCCAATGGGCGCTGGGCGCCCTATTTCACGCGCCGCGAGGTGTGGGTGACGCCGGCGCCAATAA
>JBDTAI010000126.1:0-3044 GCA_039924685.1 Ktedonobacterales bacterium | reverse complement strand
CGCTGCTGGGCTACTTTGGCGAGGCGTGGACAGTGGAGAATTGCGGCGCCTGCGACAACTGCCTGCATCCACCGCTACTGGTGGATTGCACGGTTGATGCGCAAAAGCTGCTCTCTGCCGTCGCCCGCGCCAAAGAGCAGGTGGACCTGCGCCACATCATCTCCGTGTTGCTTGGCAAGGAGACCGCTGAGGTTCGCGCACTGGGCCACCAGCAGTTGAGCGTCTATGGCATCGGCGCCGACAAGACGACCCGTGAGTGGCGCGCCATCGGCTCTGCGTTGATCCAGCAGAAGCTCATGGACACGCCATCAGGGGCGAACAACCGGCTGACGCTCAACGCCAACTCCTGGGAAATCCTGCGCAAACAGCGAACCTTCGCCATGCCGCAACAGACGCTCTATAAGCGGACCTCGGCGCGGGACGGGACGAGTAGAACACACATCACCGAGGCGGATGTGGAACTGACGGATGCGGAGCTTGAGTTGTTCCTGCGGCTGCGGGCGCTGCGCAAGCGGTTGGCGGACAAGCAAGGTGTGCCGCCGTATGTGGTGTTTGCCGACGTGACGCTGCGGGCCATGGCGCTGAACCGTCCCATCAGCGAGGCGGCGTTTGCGCACATCCCCGGTGTCGGTCGCCTCAAACTCGAAGCCTACTATACGCCGTTCACCCAGATCATCCGCGATTTCTGTGCGGAGCATGGGCTGGAGATGGACATCGAGACGGCGCCATCCTCACACGCGGAGCACGCAGCTTCACAACGACGCTACGAGCCGCAATTCAAGCGCATACCCGACGATCTGCCGCTGACGTGGCGCACGACGCGCGACCTGTTGCTGGCAGGGAAAACAGTCGCAGAGATCGCTGATGCGCGTGGACTGGAAACCTCGACCATCTCCCAGCATATTTGCCAACTGATCGTATCGGGCGATGGCGAGGCGAGGATCTGTGCCGAACGGCTTGTCTCGCCTGAACGGCGACAGATGATCGCCGCTGCGATGGCCCGCGTGGGCGACGGCCCACTTCGACCCATCAAGGAGACGTTGGGCGACGACTATACCTATGATGAGATCAGGCTGACCCGCGAGTTATTGCGCGCTGATCAGTAGCGTATCACTAATAGCCCCTTGCATTGTCCTCAAACTCGTCCGTTGTATGTCTAACAGGATGGAAGTCAGCGCGGACGCGAACGGCGCGTGCGCGCTGACCACAACGACGAGAAGGCGGCGAATCGGCATGATAACTGAGAGTGGGAGCCGCGCTCTACCTGCCCCGGCTGTGTTGCGGCTGCTGGCAGTGGTGCTGGCGCCGCAAGGGTGGCACAACGGGTGGCGCAGGGGGTGGCGAGCGCGCTTCGCGCTTGCGCCGTTTGATCAACTGCATCCCTCACACCCATCACAACCAGCGCGTCCATCGGCGAGCGGTGTTCACCGCCAGCAGTTCGAGGCGCTCTTTGCGCGCTATCAACAGCCGCTACTCGACTACCTCTATGGCATGACACGCGACCGCGAATGGGCGGCGGACCTCGTGCAAGAGACGTTCCTGCGCGCCTACGCGGCGGCGCCTGATCTGGCGGCGATCACCTATCCGCAGGCATGGCTTTACCGCATTGCCACCAACCTTGCGCTCTCGGCGCTACGGCGGCGCAAGCGTTTTAGCTGGTTGACTCTGAATGCGCTTGAGCCAGGCGATGCTGGCAGTTCGGATCGCCATCGTCTGCCACCACAGGCGCAGATTCCCCACGAAGATATGGCCGCGACGGTCGTTGAGCGCGATGCGGTCTGGCAGGTATTGGCGGAGTTGCCGCCGCGCTGGCGGTCGGTCTTGCTGCTGCACACTACCAGCGGCTTTGCGGTCTCCGAGGTAGCCGAGTCGCTCAATCTCTCCGAGGCGAACGTGCGCAAAATCCTCTTTCGCGCCAAAGAACGCTTCCGCGTGCTACATGCCCAACTGGCGCAACAGAGTGAGCAGGACGTGACGGGAGGCCGCCGATGAGCCGCATATCCACGACATCACATGCCGACTGGCTGCGGCGCGTCTCCGATTATCACAGTGGCGCCGTGAGCGAGGCCGAGCGCATCGCCGTTGAAGAGCATCTGGCTACCTGTGCTGACTGTCAGGAGGCATTGACTATGTATCGCCGCTTCTCTACCCTGTTGCGTTCACCCCTGCGGCTGGGAGCGCCCGGCGCAGCCTTTGATGAAGCTCCTACCACTGTTCTACGGACGCAGGCCACCACAGCGCCCAATCCGTCTACCCGCCTTTCCCAACGGCCCAATCAGCCACCCACCCGACGCCGACGCGCGCTGGCGGGCCTGGCGGCAGCGGTCGCGGCGGCGCTGATTGTCGCGGGATTCCTGGCGTTGCTGGCGCCTCGGCTGGGTCTCTTCACAGCCACAGGTCCCAAACATCAGCAGACGACCACTGCTGCTCCCAACGCCACTGGCAGCGCGCAAGCGACCACCACCACGCCAGGAGTCGGTGCGTTTATCTGCGCCAACCCGGCAGGTTCGACGATGGACTATGCGTATGTTCGGGCAGATCGTAACCTCTACATTGTCAAGGGTTGCAACCAGCCGCAGAAGGTCGCCAGCGTTCCTGGTAGTGGCTCTGGCTATATTAATGAGTTCCCGCTGGCGTGGTCGCCTTCCAACCGCTATCTGATGTTCGGCGGCCCCAATACCAACACCAACGTCGGTCGCGTCTATGCAGTAGACACACAGACGGGCGCGCTGCTGACGACGGACTATTACGACGGCTACGGAACCAATCTTCAGACGGGCGACACGGCGCATATCTTCATCGGCTGGCTGGATGATACGACGTTTCTTGGCGCGCATGTGTCAATTACACAACAATCCACTGGATTGCAGATCGGGCCGATGACACTGGAGCGGGTGAACGCGCAGACCGGGCAGGAGACGGCCATCACCAAGATCACCTGGGCGGCCAACTTTGCCATCCGCGACAATGGGCAATATCTCTTCTATGGTGGCTATCAAAGTACGCAGGAAGGTGGCGCCTGGCTGCATCGCATCACACTGGCG
>JBDTAI010000125.1:0-2623 GCA_039924685.1 Ktedonobacterales bacterium | reverse complement strand
GTATAGAGCGCGGCCTGCGCCTGGATCGCCGCCACCACGTCGGGATGGCTGTGGCCAATGTTCATCACGCCAATGCCGCCCGCAAAGTCGAGGTAGGTATTGCCGTCAACATCGGTGAGGCGCGCGCCCGAGCCAGCGGCGGGGTAGACCGGATGGTACGTGAAGACTCCACGCGGCAGATACTGCTCACGTTCGGCCTGCAACATCTGCGACTGTGGCCCTGGGATCGCCGTTGCCTGCTGGATAGCGCGCGCATCGTGCTGACTCTGCGCTCTGCTGCCAGCGATTTCATCCGTTGTGGTGACGCCTGCGTCGTTCTCTGCGCCCGATGCCCTGGCAGCCGTTCCGGCGACCTCTGTGACCTGACCCGACACCATGTGCCGACCCTCCCCTGCTGTGCAAGACGCGCTACGTGGTAATAACCGCTACAGCGTATCCCCTGGCGCCCCGGCCTGTCCACGGCCAGCGCGATCAGAGGATATTGGCCACGCTGTCGAAACGCTACAACTGGCGCCCTTTTGACGCGCTGGACAACTGTGGTATGGTAGGAAGGGAGCAGCCATTGGCTGGCCCTGTGGTAGATGACGTGCGAGGAGTAGCGTATGGCAGATACCATCAGCATTCGCCCGGCGCGGGAGGGAGATGCGCCGGGGATTGCGCGTGTGCATCTGGCAAGCTGGCAGACCACCTATCGCGGCATCGTGCCAGACGACATCCTCGATCACCTGACGCTGGGCGACTATGAGCCGCGCTGGCGCCAACGGCTTACCTCAGCCGAGATCGCAAGCGGCGTTGAGTGTACATTTGTGGCGGAAGAGATAGCATCCTCAACCATCGTCGGCTTTGCGCATGGGGCGCCCACTCGCCCCACCCGAAGCGAGGCGGCCAACGCGATCATCCAGCGCATCCCCCTATGATGGCGAACTGAACGCAATCTACCTGCTGCCCACGACGCAGCGGCAGGGCGCCGGGCGTCGCCTCACTGCCGCCGTCGCGCAACACCTCGCAGCGTGCGGCCATCGCGGACTGATCATCTGGGCGCTGGCGGAGAACATTGCGGCGGGGCGCTTCTATGAGCGACTGGGCGGTGTGGTGGTGGCAGAGCAACCCATCGAGATCGGCAAGCCACTGGTCGAGGTGGCCTACGGCTGGCCCGACCTACCCGCCCTGGCACAGTCTATCGCCACTGGGGCATAGGGTCATATGGCAGGACAGAACAAGCGTGCTCTACGCACTCCTACATCTCTCCAGCCCGCGAAGGCAGGCTTCATGTCCCGAAGGGAATGTAGGCGCGGCTTCAGCCACTGGCCACGCCGCTCGCTCTCAGGAATTACCCGTGGCCTTCACACGCGGCTTCAGCCGCCCGCCGGGATGCGGCTAGTTGGTGAATCGAAAGCGGATCAGCGCCCAGATCGCCGCAAAGCCATCGCGCCAGGTGATCTTCTTGCCCTCGGCGTAGTCGCGTCCGGCGTAGTAGATTGGCACCTCGTAGATGCGGTAGCCATGCTTGAGCACCTTCGCCGTAATCTCTGGCTCGAAGTCGAACCTGTTGCTGCGAATCGTGATCGCCTTGAGGATCGGCGCACGGAAGGCTTTGTAGCCTGTCTCCATGTCGGTGAGGATGTTGTTGTACAGCACATTGGTCATCATCGAGAGGAACTTGTTGCCCAGGTAGTGATGCAGCATGAACGAGCGGTGTGTCCCCAGGAAGCGTGAGCCATAGACCACATCGGCCACGCCATCATATATCGGGCGCAGCACCACCGGGAAGTCGCTGGGGTTGTACTCGAGGTCGGCGTCCTGGATGATGATGATGTCTTTGGTCGCCGCCTGCACGCCAGTGCGAATGCCCGCGCCCTTGCCCATGTTCTTGTCATGGTAGAGGATTTTCACGTTGTCGGGCCACTGGCTCTCTTGAAGTAGCTCACGTGTGCCATCTTTCGAGTAATCGTCAATAATGATGATCTCTTTGGGGAATGGTTGTTCCTGCACACGCCGCACAATCTCCATGATCGTCTTGCGCTCGTTATAGACAGGAATGATCACCGAGATACCCGGCCCGTCCGCCAGCACCTCCAGCACAGGCTGCGCCTGAACTGTCCTGTTTCTCACGCTACCAGAAGGCGTGTCTGGGTGTATGTCCTGCCCCCGCATGTCCTGTGTGTCCTGCGAATTACCTGCCTGTGAATCCATGAGTGTTATCGTCTCCCTACCAGTCCTTGACCCTGTATGTCTCAGCTATATCGCAGTGTGTCTGGCGCTATCTGTTGGCAGAGCGTTTCATGGCGCCGGTCGCTTGCACCTTGAGAGATTGTAGTGGCGCTTGGCGCCATATCATCCACAAGGCGCAGGTAGTGTATCGCTGCCATCCAAAGTCTGGTACAGCCATCACACGTTACCACGCATGCCCATGCTTCGCACCGCTTCGTGGAACGCAAGCGCTAAGGCGCCTCGCCATGTACCTCAACGGGAACAACATACGTAGTATTGCCTGCTGTAGCCTATTTGGGCTAGCGATTGAGGTGCGCGGTTGGCAGGTAGGCAGAAACAAACAGGTCACCCCGCGCGAAACGCTGAACGGCCTGTTTATCGCTCTACTATGTCACTCATGTCACTATAGACT
>JBDTAI010000124.1:0-3727 GCA_039924685.1 Ktedonobacterales bacterium | reverse complement strand
GCGCATGTGACGCTCTTTGTGGTGGATGAGGCGCACTCCAACTAGAGAATGGGGACATGCCTTCTCCGCCCCGACTATCTGCGGTTTGACGCCATTGCTGAGACGCTGGGCCGACCAACGCTGCTGGCGCTGACGGCCACCGCCGCGCCACCGGTGCGCGAAGAGATCATCGAGCGGTTGGGCATGCGCAACGCCCGCACGCTCGTTCAGGGCTTCGACCGGCTCAACATCTGGCTTGGCGTCGAGACATTTCACGACGAGGCGAGCAAGACGCAAGTGTTGCTCGACCGTGTGATAGAAGCTGAGAAGCCCGGCATCGTCTATGTGGCAACGCGCAACGGCGCCGAGGCGCCGGCCCAGGCGCTCACCGAACGCGGCATACGCGCCGAAGCCTATCACGCGGGCATGCGCGCCGAGGATCGCGCATGCGCCCAGGAGGCGTTTATGAGCGACCGCAGCACGGTGATCGTGGCGACCAGCGCCATTGGCATGGGGGTAGACAAGCCCAACGTGCGCTTTGTGTTTCATCACAGCATCAGCGATTCGGTGGACGCCTGCTATCAGGCGATTCGCCGCGCTATCCTCTTTTATCGCCCCGAAGACCTCAATCTGCGCCGCTTCTTTGCAGAGGCCGGTCAGGTGGAAGGAGGAGATCGAGCGCGTGGCGCTGGCGCTCGAAGCTGAGGCTGGCGCCGACAATGAGCCGGTAGCCACCGACGACTTGCGCGACACGACACACCTCTCCGCAACGAAGGCGCATACGGCGCTCACACGATTGCAAGATGTTGGCCTGGCGCAGATTCGCAGGCAAAGGACGGATGTGATGCGGTATAGAGACTATTGGAACAGCGTGAAGTGGGCAGGCGTTGGGCAGAGGAGTCGCCGACGTGGTTGGCTGGCCGGCATGCAGCGGCGACGGCGGAATCAATCGCCGTTATGGTGGGGGCTAGGCGCCGGTGTGATCGGCCTGGGCGTTGCCGGAGGTGCAGCCTGGGCGCTGGCGCGGCGGCTCATGCTCGTCGATCTGCGTGGCCAGGTGGCGCTGGTGACAGGTGGATCGCGCGGACTGGGGTTGGCCATCGCCGAAGAACTCACTCGCCGGGGCGCGCAGGTCGCCATCTGCGCCCGCGATGCGCATGAGTTGCAGACGGCGTCAGACCAGCTTGCCGCACTGGCAAACGACGGACGCCAACCCGTCACGGTGGTAGCGGACGTGAGCAATCGGGAGCAGGCCACCGACGCCGTGCAGCAAGTCATCGCCCATTATGGGCGGCTCGACGTGCTGGTGAACAATGCCGGCATCATCACCGTCGGCCCTGTGCTGCAACAATCGCTCGACGACTTCGAACAGACGATGGCGATCAACTTCTGGGGCGCCGTCTACACGACAATGGCGGCGCTGGCGCCGATGATCGAGCGGGGCAGTGGGCGCATCGTCACCATCTCCTCGATTGGCGGGCTGGTGGCTGTGCCGCACCTGCTGCCCTACTCCAGCGCCAAGTTCGCGCTCGAAGGCTTCTCAGAGGGACTGCGCGCCGAACTGGCGACAGAAGGCATCAGCGTCACCACCATTGCGGCCGGCCTGATGCGCACCGGCTCGTATCGCAACGTGACCGTCAAGGGCAATCATGCGGCGGAATACGCCTGGTTTGCACTCGCCGACAACCTGCCGCTGCTCTCCACCAGCGTCGCTCACGCTGCACGGCGCATTGTCGCTGCCACGCGCCGTGGTGAGGCGCGGGTGATTATCACACCCCAGGCGGTCCTGCTGGCAAAGTTCCACGCGCTCTTCCCCAACACGACGCTACGCATCTTCGCGTTCGCCAACCGTCTGCTGCCGGGCAGCGCGGCGGAGGGTCTGGAACGGCGCTATGGCTGGCAGAGCGAATCTACCATCACGCGCTCACCACTGCTGGGGCTAGGGCACAAGGCCGCGCGACGCTACAATCAGCACATCGCCAGCGATGATCGTGCGCGTGACCTTGCTCACCACAACGGCGCCACTGCAACTCTATGACGCAATACTCTCGCAGTGCTGTCGCCCCTGGCAGGCGCTTGTATAGGAGCGTCGGCCCGACGCCTGTAGTGGGCGCCAATGACTGCAAGCACATGAAAGGACACACGAGCATGGGCGAACGAGATATACTGAATGCGCAATCCACAAGTGATGTCGATACCGATACGGCTGACGATCAGCATACCGCCGACAACGTGACGCCGCAGATGGGCGTAGAAGGCGGCAAAGGTGGCGCAGGTACGATGGGCGGCCGCATCGGCGACGCCACGAGTGACTCGCGCCGCAAGCTGGGCGGGATCGGCGGTGAGGGCGGCATAGGGTCTCACTCAGACGCCAAGCATGAAAGCGACGATGAGACCGGCGGCCACACCGCGTCTGAGGCTGGCTGGCCGGGCTAGAGTCAGGCCAGAGTTAGGCTAGAGTCAGGCCAGAGTTAGGCTAGAGTCAGGCCAGAGTCAGGCCAGAGTTAGGCTAGAGTCAGGCCAGAGTCAGGCCAGAGTCAGGGCTAATCGCTGAAGCGAGAGGAGCATTCGATGAGCGCGCCAACTAAAGCGCCAACAGCGCTGCCAGCCGTTATTGCCGCAAAGCTCACAGCGTTCGATAGCTGCGAAGATGCGTTCATGGCATCGTTTCGTTTGGCGCAACAGATGCAGGGGCAGATACGCTTCGCTGCTGTGCCGCCCGCCGCGACGGCGGGCTATCTGCACGCGCTGTGGGTCTGTGAGTGCAAGGATCGCCTCTTGAGCATACCAAAGACGATAGCGCGCTTTGAGGGACAGCGCGCCCTCGAATTGCTGCTGGTCTGGCAGGAAACGGGCGCCATCGCCGGACTCGTGGCATTCTTGCAGGAGCGTTTGGATATGCTCTCCTTCGCCGATATCACTGGGCAGATGGAGGACGCGCAGCAACGGGCGGCGACCGAGCCGGAACAGGTGGCGCTGGCGCAACGGCTGGCGCATGGGCGTATCGCGCTGCTCAATCGCCTGGTTCACCTGCATCTGGCGCTCGACGCGCTTTTTGCGCTCACCCGCGATGAATTGCAGACGCAGGCGCGCGAGGCGTGCGTGGCGCTAGGGCATACTCCCGCCGCCATCCGCAAGCAACTGGCGCAGTTCGATACACCGCTCCACGCCTATGTGCCACATCCAGCGCTGGCCCGCCGCAACATGCTGGTGATGAACGCGCTGGGTGTGCAGGTGACTGATACGCTGGCCGACCACCCCGGCGAGCGCACGCCTGCCGTGGCCGCACCAACCATGCCAATTCCCAGCTATGCTGAGGAGTGTATCATCGGTGAGCATGAGAGCAAGACCGGCCTGAGCTACGATCCAGAGCATGCGCGCCTGCCCACGCCACCATCCAGAGAAGAGTCCTCCGGGCGCGTCGAGCGTCACCCTGAACTGCAATAGACCCCATCAACCCTGGCAGGCGCGACGCTAGCAGGCGCAGGTCATGGGTTCGTTCGACTGGTTCTGGTTGAGCCATTGCCCGGCGGGCTTGCTGTTCGCCAGCGTATCACCTGCCCAGTTGCTATCGGTCTGCCAGTTGGGCTGCGCGGTGCGCGGCGCCTGTGGCTCGTCGCCGTTCCAGAAGACACCATCCCACCAGCTTGCGGCGGCAAAGGTTTGCAGCAACGCCACCATATCGTTCTCTTGCTCGGTGGTGTCGGTTCCGTTGCCAGAGCCGCCAAGCTGGCCGGGATTGTTATTG
>JBDTAI010000123.1:0-3846 GCA_039924685.1 Ktedonobacterales bacterium | reverse complement strand
ATTGTGGTACGCCGAATGCCGACGCCTGCAAGATACGCCAATCGGCTTCATAGCCCAACCGTTGCAACCGTTCGAGCAACGCCTGCCGATACTCAACAAACTTTGTCGCCGCGAATCCCGGCACATTCTCCAAGAGAATGGCGCCAGGACGCGCCTCTTCCACCAGGCGCAACGCCTCCGGGAAGAGATCGCGTTCGTCATCCGAACCCAGTTGCTTGCCCGCCACGGAAAACGGCGGACAGGGGACACCACCCGCCAGCAGGTCTATGCCGCGAAATGTCCGACCGCTGACGTTACGCACATCCTCTTCGATGACATGTAGATTTGGGCGATTGAGACGTAGGGTAGCGCAGGCGGAGGCATCGTTGTCAATAGCGCCGACCGTGAGGAATCCGGCGGATTCCAGGCCAAGCGCCTCACCACCACCACCAGAGCAGAAATCCAGCATTGTTCGCGCAGGTTGTATCGGTTTCACGGCTCTCACACACCGCTCCATTCAAACACGCTCAAACTGTCGTCAAACGCCTCTGCCATCAAGTATACAGCATGAAGAGCATGCGAGCCATACGCTATAGCCGTTCTCCTCCAGGCATGCTATGATCAGGAGCGCCGCTGATGCAGCAACATCTTAAGGAGGGAGACGAGTGACGACACAGGTACGTCTTGCCACGACGCAAACGGCTACAGGCAAACCGGCTATGCCCCACTAAGTACATTCAAGTTTGTTTCGTGGCATGCGCGCCAATGATAGAAAGGACGGCGTCAGGCTGCTGGTTGTAGCGGTCGAAGAAGTCCTGGGCCGCCGCCAGCAACGCCTGGACGGTGGTGAAGAGTTGGCAGTGGGTCACTTCCCGGCGGAAGTGGCGCCAGAGCATCTCAATGGGGTTCAGCCAGGGGCTGTAGGTGGGTAGGTACAAGAGCACCAACCGCCCCGCTGCCCCGTGCACAACGGCCTCCACTTCATCGTCTTCGTGGGTGTTGGCGTTGTCCCAAGCCACATAGATGGTTCCGGTGGGATGCTTGTCCAGCAGTGCTTGCAGCAACTCGGCGATTTCACGTCGCCGTTTGTGGCGACGGAACAAGACAACGGTCTCGCCTGTGTGGTAGTTGACCGCCCCAATCCCATAGTGTTTGGTCGGCTGGCCAGGGGTAAAAATGCGTACCTGTTGGCCTTTGGGACTCCACATGGCTTTGAGCGTGGGCAGCCAACTGACGTTGAACTCATCTGCGTAGTAGAAGGCGTCGCCTGGCGCTAGACCGTCGCGCGCATCCTCAACCGTCTTTTTTTGAGCGCGTATTCGGGATCAGGACTCGTGATCGTGTGCTGGGGGCGACTCAGCACAACATCGGCCGCTTTCAGATACAGGCGCACGGTCTCGTAGCCGACGCGGATGCCGGTCTGCTCCGCCAGGTAGTCGGCCAAGCGTTGCAGCGTCCACAACGAGTAGGGCTGGCCCAAGCTGCGCGGGTGGCGGCGCACGGCAAAGAGCATCTGCTCCCGATAGGCGTCGGTCACTTTGGCAGGGGCGCCGCCACGGTGCTGATCGTGTAATCCGTCCAGCCCTTCGGCCTGGTAGCGTTTCAGCCAGCGCCGAACCGTCTCGTCGCTCGCGCGCACAATCGCGGCGATGGCGGGCGCGCTCAACTGCTGCTCGGCAGCGAGCAACACCATCTGGGCGCGTGTGCGCAGCCGCACGTCGCGGGTCGTGCGATACAATTCGGCCAGCGCCGTCAGTTGATCAGCGGTCAGTGCGGCCAGGGTGAGTGGGGCCATATGGGTATCCTCCTCGGTAGAGCATACCATATCCCCCACCATTTATTTGAATGTACTTAGAGTATCCAACAAGGGCGATAAAGTGGCTTCCAGAAGCAACGAGCAGCATAGGTGTTGTCATTTGGCGTTGTCCTCTTGACAGCCACCTGCTCATCTGGTATCTCTAAACTGGCATCTCTAAATATGAACGAACATACAGGTTCATGAATGATCGCGTGTGGAACGCTGTTGCCTCAACATCTGCGCTCCTTACGACGATCAAGGAGCACGTCATGTCGTATCCCTCATCTGCGAAGCGCACGCCAGAAGGCGCCGCAACCCAAACGGCGCCACAACCCGAAACAAGCACGTCAGCTATCAGGATACCGGTTCGCCAGCGGATGCCGCCGGGACCGGAAGGGCTGCCATTCGTCGGTAATCTGTTGCAGTTCCAGCGCGATCCGCTGGGGTTCATGCGTGGACTGCAACGCTCGTATGGCGACAGCGCCACCGTGCATATCGGCAAGCGCACGATGGTCGCTTTCTTTCGACCTGACGATGTGCATTACTTCATGACTGCATCGTCCGGCTCCTTTGCGGCGGCGGTTGGACGCGACAACATGCGGGTCTTTCTTGGCGATGGGCTGCTCACCACCGACGGCGACATCCACAGGCAGCAGCGCCGCCTCGTGCAGCCTGCCTTCCACAAGAAGCGCGTCGAGGGCTATGGCGCGATCATGACACGCCACACTGAGGAATTGCTGGCGACCTGGCGGCCTGGCCAGCAGGTGAATATCGCCCACGCATTGCAAGAACTGACGCTGCGTATCGTCGTCGAAGGTCTCTTTGGTGTCAACTTGCAGACCGAGAGCGCCGATCTCAGTCGGGCCTTCACCGCAGTGATCGAAGATGGTAACAGCTTCATTGGTTCACTGTTCACGGTTGACCTGCCCTTCACGCCGTACCACAAGGCGCTGGAGGCCAGTAAGCTGCTCGATACCTTTGTGTATAGGCTGATCGCCGAGCGACGCGCAGATACACGCGATACCGGCGACGTGCTTTCGATGCTGCTGGCGTCGCATGATGAGGATGGCGCCAGCATGACCGATGTGCAGGCGCGTGATCAGGCAATGACGCTGATCGCCGCTGGACACGAGACCACCTCCAATGCGCTCACCTGGACCTTCTATCTGCTGGATCAATATCCTGATGTGCGGCGTAGACTGGTAGCAGAGCTTGCAAGCGTGCTGGGCGGGCGCACGCCGAGAGTGGACGATCTGCCCAACCTGCCCTACCTCGATTGGGTGATCACCGAGTCCATGCGGATGTATCCGCCCGCCTGGATTGTTGGGCGCACAGCGCTGGTTCCCTTCGAGCGACAGGGCTACGAGTTCCCGGCGGGGACACGGGTGATGATGAGCCAGTGGGTGATGCACCACCTGCCCGACATCTGGGGCGACCCGGAGGTCTTCCGCCCGGACCGCTGGGACCCGGCGCGCGGCGAGAAGGTTCCCCAGGGCGCATACTATCCCTTTGGCATGGGGACACGCATGTGCATCGGCATGCCCTTCGCCCAACTCGAGGCGCGACTGGTGCTGGCGACGATTTTGCAACGCTTTACTCCGCAGAGGTTGCCTGATTGGCCAGTGAGGACACTGCCCCGTGTGACGCTGCGTATGCGTGGTGGCCTGCCGGTGACGCTCGCCGCCACCAGTGATGGATCGCGGGCATGAATGCCCGGCGCACGGTATGGGGAGCGGGTCACAGACTATCACTGGACGATGCGCGGACGAGGAGCCGAAGTCCGGTGACCAGGACGCAGTAGCTGTGCGTGGATAAAGAAAATGGGCCTGCCAAATGGCAGGCACAGAACATAATCGTTGCGATATTGCAACAATCGTTCGTGTCAAGGCGTGGTAGTCGGCTGTTGGGTCATGCCCTGGCTGGCGCCTGGCTGCATCACCTGCTGCGCCAGTGAGGGCGTCAGTTGTTCAAGGATTTGTGCCGTCTGCTCCTCCTGTTGCAGATTCTGCTGTAGCAGTGATACGATCTGTCGCCGCCCATCTGCTTTGAGCCAATGATCAGGCCGCGGT
>JBDTAI010000122.1:0-3856 GCA_039924685.1 Ktedonobacterales bacterium | reverse complement strand
CAGCGCGTGATAGAGTTGTTGCTTCGTCTCCTCGATGTCGGTGGCCGTCACTGCCAGCGTCGCATCGGCCATCTGTGTATAGGCGCCCGCTGTGCGCGAGAGGATCGCCACGCCGTTCGTCTCATTGATAGCCGCGCCCTCTTTAACGACGAGGTTCATGCCGTCAATCACCGGATTGACCAGCAGCGCATCATAGCGCTGCAACGCCGCCAGCGCGCGTGGACGGTTGTTCTCGAAGAAGGCATTGATCGGCTGCCAGCCGCGCGTGCCATATGTTGTGTTGATGCGCTTGATTAGGGCGCGCACCTCACGATCATACCTGCGGTAGATGGGCAACCCCTGGCGCGAGGGGATCAGGAACGCCAGGAAGCGCACCCTGCCTCGCAGTTCCTCATGGTCGCGCAGCAGCGCCTCATATGCCTTGAAACCCCGCACGATGTTTTTGGTTGGCTCCAGACGGTCCACCCGCACGATCAGCCGCATGTCCTGGTCGTCGTTGTCGCCGTTGTCGTTATGCTTGTCGTCGCCCAACAGTTTGGCCACCTCCAGCGCGCCGCGTTGGCCAGCCGCGCTAGCGAGGCTTCGGCGCACCTCACCGGCATCCACCGGAATCGGGTAAGCGCGGGCCAGCAGCTTGTGTTTGCCGCAGGTCACCAGATCGCGGACGAAATCTACGTGGCAATCGGGCAGGAACATCTGCGCGCAGACCAGAAAGTTGCGCACATCGCGCTCCGTCTGGAAGCCCAGTACATCATTGGCGGCCAGCCCTGTGAAGATGTCGTCGAGCATGCGCTGCGGCAGCAATCCCCAATAACGCACGGCGGGCCAGGGAATATGGATGAACTGCTGGATGGAGGCGCGTGGCAGCCGTGCGCGGATCAGCGCGGGCGCCAGATACAACTGATAGTCTTGCAGCAGGATGATTGCGCCGGAGCCATCGGCGGCGCCCTCCGCCGTGGCCTCCTCAATCGCCATCTGCGCGACGGCCTGGTTGACGGCGCAGTAGCCTTCGTCCCAGGCGCGATACTGCCGCTCGGTGAAGTTGGGCGTATTTGCGGTATCCCACATATAGTGTTGCAGGAACCAGAGGATGCCATTGCTCACCTCGTCATAGTGCATACGCTGTGTCTCTGGCGCGACGGGCGTATAGCGCACACGGATCGGCTGCAAGCCGACGCGCGATTTGCGGGCAGGCGTCTGCGGCGTGGGGAAGGCTTCACGGTCACCATCGGTCAGCGTGACGGCCACCCAGGTGAGCGGCGTGGTACTGGCGAGCGAGGCCAGCGCCGTCACCACACCACCCGGCCCGCTACGCGCCGCAAGTTTGCCGCCCGCCTCATGGTGAAACTCGACGGGGCCACGATTGGTGACGACGATCAGCCGCCGCCCCTGTGTCAGCGTGGCAATCTCCTCTTGCGCTGCCTGCAATGCCTGTGCCTGTTTCTTGCCCATGTCGCCATCCCTCTCTCGTAGTGCGCTGGTTTCTCCGCCCTATCACATACCTGCCCCAGCCGAAGATCCAGGATCAGAACAATAAGCATGCCACATCTTTGCCACCGAAGATCCAATCCTGTAGGGCTATGATGCGGTGAGCGTTCTCTGCGGAAGAGCGGTTGGTATGCTAAGCGAACACCTGGCCGTAAAACCTGGACGTATGGATAGCGGCTGAAAAGTCGCTCCCGTTCTATACTCTTGACAGGTCTTTGCTTAATGAAGGCATGTCAAGATGATCCTTCTGGGCGCAAAATACCAGTTGGACGCAAAATACAAGCAAGATACAAGTGAGGTAACATGACGACACCACAACCAGCCCAATCAGCAGCGACGCAACGACCAGCGCGCCGTTTTCGCAGTGTTTACGTGCGCCGCGTGGCACGCCTCACACCGCATCTCGTGCGAGTGACGTTCGCTGGCGACGAGTTGAGCGGCTTTCAGGTGGATGCGCCGGTCAAGCACATCAAACTGGTGTTTCCGGCCCCCAGCCAGGATGCGCCCGCAACGCTGACGGCTGGACCGAATGGCCTGGTTGATCCACTCACGCAACAGAAACTGCTGATGCGAACCTACACCCCACGCCACTTCGATCCCGAGGCGCTGGAACTCGATGTGGATTTTGTGCTGCATGGTGATGGTCCCGCCGTCAACTGGGCGACGACAGCGCGCGAAGGCGCCGCGCTCATGCTTGCAGGGCCGGGCGGTGGCTATGTCGTGAACCCTGCGATTGAGAGCTATCTCATCGTCGGCGACGCCAGCGCGCTGCCAGCGATTGGCACGCTGGTCGAGACGCTGCCCGCAACTGCTCAGGCCCAGGTGTACGTTGAGATACCCGAAGCAGCCGACGCACTTGCGTTGACCTCAGCGGCGCAGATCAACGTCACCTGGCTGCATGCGGGTTCAGCCAGACAGGCGCCGTCAGCCTCGTTGATTGACGTAGTGCGCCAGACAGCCATTCCTGATGGGGCGGTGTTGGTCGCCTGTGAAGCGACCGCAATGCGGACAATCCGTAAATATCTGCTAGAGGAGCGCCACGTTCCCACCGCCGCGCTCTATACCCGTGGCTACTGGAAGATCGGCGAGGTAAATCACCCCGATCACGACACTGGCGAAGATGCATGATGTGTCGGGTATAGAAGGTGAGTGGCGAAGGAGCTAAGGCGGCGGGCGTCCAGTGGACGCCCTTACATCGGGCTACGGCCAACGTTGATCTCCAAGCCGCGCAGGCGGGCTTCGCGACGCAGCCGCCAGGCGCGGGTTTACCCGCTGGCCGATCCCTCCCGCCGCGCCAACCGTCACGCCTGCAATCCCCGTGCTCCCCTTACCGCCTCGCGCCTGCCGTCTTCCCTGTCTCGGCTGGGGTAGATGCGGCGAAGGTCACTTCCAGCGCGCCGTTCACCATGCGGGCGACGGTGGCTTCCAGC
This sequence comes from Ktedonobacterales bacterium, assembly GCA_039924685.1. Lineage (GTDB taxonomy): Bacteria > Chloroflexota > Ktedonobacteria > Ktedonobacterales > JADMIN01 > JBDTAI01. The sequence goes on along the minus strand of JBDTAI010000122.1, from coordinate 938 downwards.
GGGGCGAGCGTGGTAGGCAGCGCAATGTCGCGCTTGAAGTTGCCCACCTCAACGATCAGATCGTCGCCCTTCTTGGTCATCACCACCTTGCCAAGCTCCACATGTGGCAGTGGCAGCCGCAGCACATATTCATCGCCGCGCTTCTCGATCTGCTGGGTGGCGCCGCGATAGAAGACCTGGGTAGGGTCCGTCTGGCCCCAGACCTCCGTGGCGAGTTGCGCCAGTGCCTGCGGCCCGATCACTTCCTGCGAGTGATAGGGCGCATCCCAGACGGGCAGCGGCGTGAAGGTCTGGTGGATCATCTCGTAGTAGGTGCGCTGCTGGGCCACCATCTCGCGCAAGAGCGCATCCTGATAGCCGCCCGCATTCTGGGGCAGCACGCGGTTGCAAACCACTGCGTCAATCGGGTAGCCATACAGCGCAAGATAGGTTTCGGCCCGTAGCGCCTCTTTGATCACCATCTTCTCAGGGTTGACCACCAGACGATAGGAACTGATCGCGTCGTCGGTGAGTGTCTTGCGCAGCGCAGCCACCTGCACATTCAGCTTCTCCAGCGACTCAAAGACGTTGACGCCAGGCAGGAAGGTCTTGAGCAGCGGCTTGGCGGCATTGAAGGCCATATTGCGCCAGCCGTTTGCATGGTTGACGTACCACAGGAAGGATTCCGGCATACTGAGCAGCCGCACTGTCTCGCCAGTGGGGGCAGCGTCAATCACCACCACATCGTAACTGCTGTCGCGCGCCTGCCGATAGATGTTGAGCAGCGCGACAATCTCATCCATGCCGGGGATCATTGCCATTTCTTCGGCGGCCACATCACTTGCGCCCTGCTTCTTGAGGTTGGTAGTAATGTACTCCTGCATCTTACTCCAGCCGGAGCGCATCTCGTCGAGCGCGTTGATCTCCTGCGCCCACAGATGATCGCTGATCTCCTGTGG
>JBDTAI010000121.1:0-5408 GCA_039924685.1 Ktedonobacterales bacterium | reverse complement strand
TGCTGCGCCTGCGCCTTCACTCGCAGGACGTCGAGCCGCTGCGCAAAGTCCGGCGGCTGAATGTCGGCCATCAGACCCCACTGGAAGCGTGAACGCAGCCGGTCGTGTAGTTGGCGCATCGCCTGGGGCGGGCGGTCGCTGGTCAGCACGATCTGCTTGTTGTCTTCGTGCAGCCAGTTGAACGTATGGAAAAACTCTTCTTCTGTCGAGTCTTTGCCGGCGATGAACTGTACATCGTCCACCAGCAGCACATCCGCTGTGCGATAGCGGCGGCGAAACTCCTCGGTATTGTGGTGGCGGATGGCGTCAATGATCTCGTTGGTGAACTGCTCTGCCGTGACATACGCTACCCGCCGCCCATCGGCCATCACCTGCCGCCCTATGGCGTGCAGCAGATGCGTCTTGCCAAGCCCCACACCACCATAGATCAGCAGCGGATTGTAGCGCATGCCAGGCGCGCGGGCAACCTCCTGCGCCGCAGCATAGGCCAGCCGGTTGGCGCTGCCTACCACGAACGTCTCGAAATGGTATCGTGGGTGCGGCGCATAGGACTCGTCGGCGGAGGTCGCGGAGAGGATCGGCGGCTGTGTCGCGCGCGGCGCCATGCGTGGGCCAACTCTCCCACCAACAATGGGATACTCGTTGGGGATGGCGACGTGGCTGTCTTTGGAAGCATGCGATGGAGTGAAGAGCGGCGGCTGGGCAGCGGGTTGGGTGCGACGCCGCATAGGCTGGCCGCTGGATGGTGAGGATGATGAGGATGATGAGGATGATGAGGATGATGAGGATGATGAGGATGGCGCAGGGGCCATATGTGGCTCATAGGCCAGCGCGGCTTGCTGGCGCAGTTCGACTGGCGCACGGCGCTTGCGCTGCGGTTGAAACGTCGGCTGGTCGGCGTCGCGTTGCCCGGATTGCATGGACGGCGCTGGCTGGGCGGCCTCGGCAGTCGGCTGGGGCAATCCATGCTGACTCAGGTACACCGACTGCACGACGAAGACGACCTCGGCAGGACTGTTGATGACCTCGCTCACCGCCGTGCGCGCCGTCTCGGTGAAGCGCTGGCGCAGATGTTCGCTGGCGAAGGTGTTGGAGACGCCGACCGTCAGGCAGCGGCCAGTGAGCGATAGCCCCACGGCGCCGCGAAACCAGGTGGTGTACGCGCCGGGCGAGACACGCAGCCGGATGCGCTCGAGCGCCGCCTGCCATACCTGCCGGGCATCCATCTGTATCGCCTCCACCAATAGATTGAAGTAGACACACGCCTTCGCGGGATAGCAGCGTGTGGGTGTGCATGTCTGTGTAAGTCATAGAACGAGCCGCCGCCATCGTCGGTTACGCGCCATCCCCCTGCATCCTGGGCAATCTGCGCTACTACCTGCCGTTGGTCATAGTGTCGCCATCGTTATGTGAAGCGCCATCCACTGACGCACGCGCCCCGTCGCTGCCAGACTATACATCATCAGGGTTATGCGGGTGAGGATCAAGCGCCGCGCGACGAGGGACAGGAAGAGGGACAGGTGGTTGCGCCTGATCGCTCCTCAGCAGATTTTAAGCCAATACTTAGGGCATACTCAGCCATGCCCGCTAGTATGATTGACATGCCAGAACACGACTGTACGTGATCGCAAGCATCGTCGGCAATAGCGAAGCGAGACAGAGCAAACGACATAAGACACAATCCACACAATCGAGGAGGATGCAGGGCAATGACTCTACACACATCTACCGGCAGGCGGGCGAGCGGATATGCAAACGCGCAACGCAGCGTCAGGAGCCACGTCATCTGGGCAGTTGCCATCGTTGCCACCGGGCTGTTGCTGGCGCTGGCTGGCTGTGGTGGCGGCGCGCGTCATCAGGGGCAGGGAAACTCCGGCGTCACACAGCAGCAAAATGGCGGCGGCTCCACATCGTCCACGAATAACGGCTCCAGCGCCAACAGCAACCCCGCCGCCGTACAGGGCGTGGATAGCCTCGATCAGCAGTCGCAGAACGACGCGCAGAGCGTTGACGGAACCTACAACGACGCGAATGTGGGCTACTCCAGCCAGGATACCGAGCAGCATCCCTAGTGACGGCTGATTGTTACAGGTGTCCACCGGACACAGAGCCGGATTTTCTCATTTAGGAGTGTATCACGATGAACCTGCTACAGAGCGCACTTCATAGCGCACAACGGCGCGCACGCAACCTGCCTCAGCGGACCGCGATCCTGAGCGCGACAGGCGCACTGGCGCTGGGCCTGCTGCTCTCTCTGGGCGCTGCAACCTTTGTCTCCGCTGCCCCCAAGACAGTCAGCACTGCCAACACGGGAACCTGCGCTGGCAACCTGCAATGCGTGATTCAGTTCGGCGATGCGCGCATTCAGGATCGGCTGACGGCGCTCAATGCCCTGAGCGGCAAATCGAACACCCAGTTCCAGGCGGGCCATATCACCAGTGACCAGAACAACCAGATTCAGGGCGATGTGACCACCAACCAGGATGATCTCAACACGCTCAAGACCAAGCTCGATGCCGAGACCGACATCACCGTCGCGCGCGCCGATGTGCATAACATCTACTATCAGTACCGCATCTTCGCCATCGTGCTGCCCCGCGATTACCGCGAGCTTGCGAACGACGTGATGGCGCATGCGAAGGACCGTCTCAAAGACGGCGAGAGCACCATCCAGAACGCCATCAACGGCGCCCCCACCAGTGAACAGGCCCAGCTCAACCAACTCTTCGGCGACTACAAGACCCAGGTGGCCAACGCCGAGTCGCAGCTCGATGCCGCGCAGGAACTCTTCCCGCAACTAACGCCGCAGAACTTCGACAGCAATCCAGCCAGTGTCGAGACGGCCCTGAGCAACATCCGCAACGACCAGCGCACAGCGCATGGCGACCTGAAACTGGCCGTCAGCGACCTGCACCAGATACGCAAGCTACTCGATAGCGGCAAGGGAACACCTGTCCCCGGTTCGACCCCCAGCGGCTCGTAGTCGGGCGTGTACGCTCGTCGTGTACTCTCGTCGCGTACTGACAGATAGAGCGAGGTGGGCCTTTCCCCCCAACCATCTCGTTCTATTTCTTCGCCTTCTTCATCCCAACCGACAGGCGCCCCGTCCGCACTGGATAGGGCGCTTGTCGTGCCTCGCTGTGTCTCGCTCTGTATTTGTAGCTGACTGTGTAGCTAGCTCTGGCTTGTAGCGACTGGTCATGCGGCGTATAATCCAGAAGGCGATAGTGCGACGCTGCGCGTATCGGTTGATGCGTGATGCTGCGCGTATTTCAAGGCATCTGCTCCTCGGCCCGGCGCCTCTCGCACCCGTGATCGCTTGATCCATCGTTCTCATGTTGCTGTGCGTCGCCCTGAACACGCATTTTCAGCGGCTCACAGTTCGAACTCGTCCCCTGCGGACCTGGTTTTGAGGAGACGCGCGCGCATGTATCGAGGTCAGTCGGGCCAGTGGTCCTGGCTCTTCCACCGCATCACCGGCTTGGCCGTGCTGCTGTTCCTGCTCGTCCACATCGTGGACATCACGCTGATTGGCTTCGGCCCCACCGTCTATAACGACGCCATCGTCATCTTCAGCACCGGGATTATCCGCTTCGTCTCGTGCGCGCTGATCGGCGCGGTATTCTACCACGCCTACAACGGCGTCCGCATCATCCTGATTGACTTCTGGCCTGCGGGCTACAAATACCAGCAGCCGATGTTTTACATCGTGATGGCAGCGACGATCCTGTCCTTCGTGCCGATGGCCTTCTTCGTGCTCTCGCCGATCTGGGGCTACTGTCCCCAGGGTGACTGCACCGCTTCGGCGATGATGTAGGTAGGCGCGACGCTCGACGTGATCCAGCTGCCGGCCTTTCAAGGCTGGAGCACGACACGGGGAGATGGCGGACGAATGTCCGCTGGAGCCGCTACGAGTACAGGTCAGGTGTGAAGTATCATCCTCAAACGACGAGGGAGTGAGATAAATATGGCACGTCAGGTCGCCGAACGGCCACGCAATTCACAACCAACCAAAGTCGCCGCGTATGGCGCCACACGCCGCCCTGGACCGGGCAGCACCAGCTGGGAGACGTTTTCCTGGTATTTCTTCCGCATCAGCGGTGTGGGACTGATTTTTCTGGTCATCATCCATCTGGTGCTCGTGCATGTCACCACCGATGTGTCGGCCACCGGCTATAATTTCGTCGCGCAACGCTACATGAACCCCTTCTGGCGGGTCTATGATCTGCTGCTGCTGACGCTGGCGCTCTTTCATGGCCTCAATGGCCTGCGCATCGTCTGCGATGACTACATTCGGTCACACGGCTGGCGGCTGGCGACCGTGTCGGCGCTGTTCCTGATCGCGATCACCTTCTGGCTGATGGGTTCGATGACGATCATTGTCTTCCAGCCAAACCATACGCTGATACAGAGCGTCGGCGCCATCTTCGGCTTCCTGGTCCATTAGCCGATATACTGCGGCTACATCAGCGACAGGATGTTCGCCGACCATCGCTTCGGCCCATTCTAGAGAGGCTCCATATGATTTACCATAAGTTTGACGTTGTGATCGTCGGCGCGGGTGGCGCGGGGCTGATGTCGGCCATGCAGCTTGCCCACAACTCCAGCATCGCCGTGATCAGCAAGCTCTATCCCACGCGCTCGCATACTGGCGCCGCGCAGGGGGGCATCGCCGCTGCGCTGGGCAACCAGGAAGAGGACCACTGGAAGTGGCATATGTACGATACCGTCAAGGGCGGCGACTATCTGGTGGACCAGGATGCGGCGGAGATTCTGACACGCGACGCCATAGATGCGGTCTATGATCTGGAACACTGGGGGCTGCCCTTCAACCGCACCGAGAATGGCAAGATCGACCAGCGGCGCTTCGGCGGCCACTCGCGCAACTTCGGCGAAGGGCCGGTACGTCGCTCGTGCTACGCCGCCGACCGTACAGGCCACATGATCCTCCAGACGATGTATCAGCAGTCGGTCAAGAATCAGGTCAACTTCTACAACGAGTACATGATGCTCGACCTGCTGATCAACGATGGGCAGGCCTGTGGCGTGGTGGCGCTCTGCCTGCGCGACGGCACGATTCACACCTTCCATGCGAAGACGGTGGTGCTGGCGACCGGCGGCTATGGGCGGGCGTGGCGCATCACCAGCAACGCACTGGCCTGCACAGGCGACGGCATGGCGGTAGCCTATCGGCGGGGTATCCCGCTCGAAGACATGGAGATGTATCAGTTCCACCCGACCGGCCTCTACAAAGTGGGTATCCTGCTCTCCGAGGCGGCGCGTGGCGAGGGCGCCTATCTGCTGAATAGCGAGGGCGAACGGTTCTGCATCCGCTATGCGCCGACGATGGAGGAACTGGCGCCACGCGATATGGTCTCGCGCTTCATCTATCAGGAGGTGGCCGAGGG
>JBDTAI010000120.1:0-4512 GCA_039924685.1 Ktedonobacterales bacterium | reverse complement strand
GGCAGGAATTGATGCGCGGATGAGCGGACTTGGGCAACATCTTCATCGTCTGCTGCTGCTGGAACTGGACTATGTCCGGGCGTTGCGTACTGGGGAGTTGATGTGGGTTCGCGCGCTCTTGCAGGATATGCATGACGGGCGCCTGACCTGGGACGCAGCAGCCCTGCGGGAGCATCCTGAACAATTAGTCGTCGCCTCCGCACAGCCTGTAACATCCCTTGAAACGCCTCCTGAAACACCCCTGCGCCTGCTGAACGGGCGTGGAGAACACTCCTTCTGAAAGGAAACACCCTATGTGGTATACCATTGCCCTCTTCGTCCATATCCTCGGCGCCATCGGGCTGTTTGTCGCGGTCAGCCTGATAGTGGTGGCGTTCATACGCATGCAACAGGCAACGACGCTCACACAACTTCGGGAATGGGCGTCGGTGGCGAATGTGGCGGGCAAGAGTTTGATCTTCGTTTCGCTGGTCATTCTCGCTCCAGCCTTGTATATGGTCATTCTCGCGTGGGGATTCGCCACGCCCTGGGTGATGGCGTCGCTCATTACCTTCGTTGTGCTTGCCATCATGGGAGCAACCCTGAATGGGAGAAATATCGAGCGGATTGTCGCCTTGACCCAGGCGCCTGCGTCGGACCGCATTCCCGACGAGGTGCGCTCCCGACTGATGGCCCCGCAACTCTGGCTCCCCGAAGGCATACGCCTGATGTTGCTCTTCGGCATTCTGTATCTGATGGCTGTGAAACCGGGCTTGCTCTCCTCGACGCTCATTCTCATCGGTATGCTCATCCTGGGAATCGTGCTGGGCGCCCTCGCCCAGCGTCTACCAGGGCGTGTCTCCCTACAGCAGCAACACATTTGAGGTGTATGAGGCATCGGGAGTGTGGCGCTGCCTGGGTCATTGCGATTGCGCATCCCTGGCAGGTCCGCCACAAGTGAAAGGACCACCAGGTATGAAAATTGCCGTATTTGGCGCGACTGGCGGTACCGGTCGGCTGGTGCTTGATCAGGGGATACATCGGGGTTATCTGATGACTGCCGCTTGTACACGACACCCGCAATCGCTGACAGATGTTCACGGACTTCAGGCCATCGTGCAGGGAGATGGGCGCGATCCCGCCAGGGTGCAGGAGGCGGCGCAGGGGCAAGACGTTATCATCTCCATCCTGAGTTCACCAGGGCTTGGGCCAGGTACCACGGTCTCCGAGGTCACACAAAACATCATCGCTGCCATGCAAGAGGCAGGCGCGCGTCGCCTCATCTGTGTGAGCGCCCATCCGCTGATTGCCACACGCCCCTGGCTGGCGGTCAAACTGGTGAAGCTGATCTTCCGCAATCCATACGCTGATCTGGCAATTATGGAGCAGGCAGTCAAAAGCAGCGGCCTGGAGTGGACGATTGTGCGCCCGACGCGGCTGACCAATGGGGCGGCAACAGGACATGCCCGCCGTGTCCAGGGCGATTTCACTTCAGGACCCAATAGCATCAGCAGGGCGGACTTGGCGACAGTGCTGCTGGATGTCGCAGCGAACGTCGAGGCTCTCCAGCAGGCTATCGAGGTGAGCGGAGCAACTCCTCGCTGACGCTTCCTCAGACGCGCCAATGGACCTGATCGGCGGATGAGCCGCCTGGTCCTGGTCAGTTGGCGCCGCTGCCTGCGTCAGGCGTGGCATCCACCAGCAGCGCACGCAATACGCCGAAACGCTCGTCGGTCGGCTCCGGCGGGCAGTCGCAGTCGCCTTCGTTGAGGTTCTGGCCGCACTGTTGGCAGAGACCCTCGCAATCCTCACGGCAGAGCGCGCGCGCAGACAGCGCCAACACAAGGTTCTGGCGAATTGCCTCACGCAGATCGAGTTCGTGGCGGCTGTCTATCGGGAAGGCGTCTTCGCCGTGTGCGGTCTGCAACGGCGCGCCGGTCGTCACGTCAATCGTCGGATAAAACTCCTCGCGGACGGGGAAGGTGAGCGGCGTAACGAAGTCGCTCAAGCAGCGGTCGCAGTTCAACGTCACCGCTGTCGTCACCGTGCCATCGGCGAAGATGCCCTGATTGGTGCGATGCAGCCGCACATGGCCCGTCACCGGACCCGCCAGTTCCGCCTCGCCCTCTTGCAGGTTCAGGTCGTCGCTGTCGTCGAGGTCCACATCAAGCGTGGTTCCTGGCGCGGCTTTCATCAGTTGCGAGACATTATAGATCATGTGGGTAACGCTTCTTTCCTTATGGTTTCGGCCCTTTCAGTATACCGCACACGCGCCGGGCATAGCAAGAGTGCTATGATTGCGCACACGAGCAGGGATGTGGTACACTATTGGCGCACGATCCTACGGATCAGGCGATCCTCGTGATCCGCGCGTGTGCGGGCCTATAGCTCAGCGGCAGAGCAGCCGGCTCATAACCGGTTCGTCGCAGGTTCGAACCCTGCTAGGCCCACCATTTGCAGAATAGCCCGGATAGCGCAGGTTGTGCAGTCGGGTATGCGGGATGTTTCTTCAGGCGGAGCGCCTCCTGACGCCAGATGGCGCCGCGAGCGGCTCCGCCATCGTGTGTCTTGGTATCAGGCGCCCGGTTGCACTATCGCTGGGAGACACCTGGAAGGAGCGACGACCGTGCAATTTTATGATCGAGCCAAGATATTTGCGCATGCGGGCAATGGCGGCAATGGTTCGCCCCATATGCGCCGCGAGCCGTTTGCGCCTTTTGGTGGGCCGGATGGCGGCGACGGCGGGCGTGGCGGCAGCCTCTACCTCGAAGCTGACCCTGGCATGAACACGCTGGTGGACTACCACTTCCAGCAGCGGTTCAAGGCGAAGTCGGGCGGCGCGGGCGGCAAGCAGAAGATGCACGGCGCAGCGGGCGATGATCTGGTCCTCAAGGTCCCCTCCGGAACCGTCATACGCGATGAGGAGACGGGCGAGTTGATCGCCGACCTCACCGAGCCGGGGCAGCGCGCGCTGGTGGCGCGTGGCGGGCGCGGTGGCCTGGGCAATACGCACTTCGCCACCTCCACCAACCAGGCGCCACGAGAGGCGCAACGTGGCGAGCCTGGCGAGGAACGCTGGCTGGCGCTGGAACTGAAGCTGCTGGCGGATGTCGGGCTGATCGGCTATCCCAACGCAGGCAAGTCCACGCTGCTCTCGGTGGTGACACAGGCGCATCCCAAGATCGGCGACTACCCCTTCACCACGCTCACACCCAACCTGGGGGTCGCGGTGGTGGGTGATCCCACACGCGGCGACGACTTCAGCTTTGTGATCGCCGACATCCCAGGGCTGATCGAGGGCGCGGCGCAGGGCGTGGGGCTTGGCCACGAATTCCTGCGCCATGTGGAGCGCACGCGGCTGTTGCTGCACCTGATTGACGGCCTCTCGGAGCGCGATCCGTGGGAGGAGTTTGCGGCGATCAACCACGAACTGGCGGAGTATAGCCCCGATTTGGCGACGCGCCCGCAGATTCTCGTGATGACCAAGATGGACTTGCAGGAGGCGCGCGACAGGTGGCCCGCGTTGCAGCAACGCGCCGAATCTGAAGGTTTGGCGGCCTATGCAATCTCCGCCGCCAATCGTGAGGGCGTGCTGGAGCTACTCAACGCGACAGCGCAACGGCTGATCGAGGTGCGCGAGGATGAGGCCGAAGGCAAGGTACACGAGCCAATGGCCACAGCGGCGGGCGTGGCTGTGCTGCGGCCAGAGCCGGAGGACGCCTACACCATCGAGCGCACCGAGGATGGCTTCCGCGTGCGCGGTCGGCGGGTGGAGCGTATGGTGGCGATGACCAATCCCGAAAGCAGCGAGGGCATGGAGCGGCTGGAGAAGAATCTGCGACGCCTGGGCGTGCTGGCGGCGCTGGAAGAGGTCGGCGTGCAGCCCGGCGATACGGTACACTTCGGCAAAGAAGAGCTGCTCTGGGGCGACGAAATGTTCTGACCTATCCCCTATCCCCAACCAGAACACGATGGACAACACCAACCGGCTCCATGCCGGAATGGTCGCTTGCCTTCATGCGTGAACGCATCTCATCGAGTTTCGTGCTGTTGAGTCCATCGAATTCGCGGTAGCCACACATGCCACACACAATAGCATTGACTGTCACAATCGCCGTAGCGTTACCGATGGTCATATCAAAGTCGCCTGGCTGCACATGGAAGGCTCCCTGGGTCATTCAATTGTGGCATTGCTTTTGTTGCATTGCTTTTGTTGCATTACTTTTGTTGCATTGCTTTTGTTGCATTGCTTTGAGGCCACATCGGCAGTGATCGCCTCACGTCCCCACTCCAGTGTCACGGCTTCCACGTCAAGCGACTGCGTCATCGTTCATCTTCCCTCTTGATCACTGTACTATCAAACTGCCGCTATTGGAAGAATCTGTGACAACTATATGCTGGAATATGCTGCCGGAATATGCTGCCGGAATACGCTGGCGACACTGGCGGAGGCTGGGAAGCAATGTGACGTTCCCCCCCAATGGCGATATGATACACTTCGGCAAAGAAGAGTTGTTCTGAAATGAGAGGTTC
>JBDTAI010000119.1:0-3482 GCA_039924685.1 Ktedonobacterales bacterium | reverse complement strand
AGCGTCGGCTCGATGGTGGTCTTCGAGAACGCCCGCCCCAGGAACAGCGACTATCGCCGCTTCCGCATCAAAACCGTCGAGGGAGCGAACGACGTGGCGAGCCTGCAAGAGACGCTGCGCCGCAGGTTCAAGCGCCTGTTGACGGCAAACGATGCGGACGGCGCCAACGATGCGGCTGAGGCGAATGGCGCCAACGACACTGGAGGGGCGTCTGGCAGATCGCAGGGGGAGACGCTCTCGGCCTTGCAAGGCCGGAGCACGGACGGGACGGGGACTCAAGTCCCTGCCGATGAGACAGTTGACGGGACCATCGAGGAGATCGAGGCAGAGGTGGCGGAGATGCCCAATGCGGCGGAGGCCAGCGGCGATATGGTGGGCGATCCGTGGGCGCAGTTGCCCGATTTGGTGATGGTGGACGGCGGGCGCCCGCAACTCAACGCCGCGCTGGCGGTGCTGGGCGAGCTTGCCGTGCAGGTTCCAGTGATCGGCATCGCCAAAGAAAATCACGGCAGCATCGGCGACTACGAAGAAATTTATCTGGTGAGCCAGCCTGAGCCGCTGGTGTTGCCCCGTGGCTCACAGGGACTCTATCTGTTGCAGCGTGTGCGCGACGAGGCCCACAGGTTTGCCATCACCTATCACCGTCAGGTGCGTAGCGTCAAGACCTTCAGGTCAGTGCTTGACGATATTCATGGCATCGGCCCCAAGCGCAAGAAGGCGCTGATCCGCCACTTTGGCTCGGCGCGCGCCATCGCCGCCGCCAGCGTTGACGAGATCGCCGCCGTTGACGGCCTGACCCGCGAGATCGCCGAGCGTGTCAAAGAGCAGATCGGCTCCGGTCGCGCCGAGGCGGTGGAACAGTAACAACGTCTACACGACGTCAACCAATAGCAAAGAGGGGAACTACCATGAGCGACGCACAGAACCAGCAAATGAACGTTCCGGCGGCGTCTGAGCAGCCAACGGATTTGCGCGGCAAGGTGGCGATTGTGACGGGCGCCAGCAGCGGCATTGGCGAGGCCATCGCCGAGGCGCTGGTGCGTCAGGGCGCGCGAGTGACGCTGGCGGCGCGACGCACTGACCGGCTCGAGGCGCTGGCAAAGCGGCTGGCCGACGAGGGCAATCCACAGAACGGCGAGACACTGACGCTCGCCTGTGATGTGCGCCAGCAGGAGGATGTGCAGGCGCTCGTACAGCAGACACTTGACAGGTGGGGCCAGCTCGACATCCTCGTCGCCAATGCGGGCTTCGGCTATCGCAAACTGCTGGTGGATGGCGATCCGCAGCGGTGGAAGGACATGATTGATACCAACGTCTACGGCTTGCTGCTGACGCTCAAATATGGCGTGGCGCCAATGCTGGAGCGCAAGAGCGGGCGGGTAATCGTGATGTCCTCGGTCGCAGCGCGGGTGATAACGCCAGGTGGCAACGCCTACTGCGCGACAAAGGCCGCCGCAACCGCCATCGCCGATGCGTTGCGCCAGGAAGTCTCGCAGCAGGGCGTGCATGTCACCACCATCGAGCCGGGCGTGGTAATCTCCGAGTTCCAGGAGGTGGCCGAGTACGCGCCGGAGATCGTGCCGAATATGCTCAAGGGCGCGACACCGCTCTATCCGGCGGACATCGCGCGGGTGGTGGTGCTCGCCTGCGAGCAGCCAGAACATGTCGGCTTCCACGAACTGGTGATCCGCCCCAACGGCCAGACGTATCCATAGGCAAGAACACGACGCAAGCCACGACTGATCGGCGAACGCCATGACAAATATCACGCCGATCTCATGCGAATCGTCACTACACCCGCTATCTTTGGGAGGACATACTTCTATCAGCGCGCCGGAGTTCACGTCTGGCGCCTGATGAATGGAGGGCTGGTGATGACTACACTTCGGGCTTTCGTCCAACGTCATCCTGTACTTGCCTATTTGGGCATGACCTATCTCATCTCCTGGGGTGGCGCATTGTTGGTCGTTGCGCCAAAACTGCTTCAGGGCAAGCCGATCTCGCAGGTGGATGGCTTGCTCATGTTCCCAGTGATGCTGCTGGGGCCAAGTGTTACTGGCATCACGCTGACCGCCATCGCCGAGGGGAGCAGTGGCCTGCGGCGGCTGTTTGCGCGGATGGGCCGCTGGCGTGTCGGAGTATGGTATCTGGTGTTGCTCGTGCCACCTGTGCTTGTATTGGCCGTACTGTTCTCCTTGCGCGCGGCAATTTCCCCGGCATTTACCCCAAGTTACGGCCTGTTCAGCATTTTCTATGGTATTCTTCCCGGATTTGTCGAGGAGATCGGATGGATGGGCTTCGTGTATCCCCACCTGAAGACGGGACGAAGCCCGCTCACTGCCGCCCTGGTCCTCGGTGTATTGTGGGGATTGTGGCACCTGCCGGTGATTGATTTCCTGGGGGCCGCATATCCGCACGGCGTGTACTTGCTGCCGATGGTGTGCGCCTTCGTCGTGGCCATGACAGCCATGCGGGTACTGATCGTCTGGGCCTATTCCAGTACCGGAAGCCTGTTGTTGGCGCAACTGCTGCATACCAGTTCCACTGCGTCGCTGGCCGTCTTCAGCCCTTCTCTCGTCTCGCCCGCACAGGAACCGGTGTGGTACGCCGTCTATGCCGTCGCCCTGTGGGTTGTCGTCGCACTGGTCGTCGTCACCTATGGCAGGCAGTTGACGCGCCAGCTAGCTCCGGTTGGGACACTCGAAGCGCGCACTTCGAGTGTTTGAGTCGAGTGCTGAATTGCCTGGCGTTTGTGAGGAGTAGAGAGCAGTTGAATGGAACGCTACGCCATCCGCGCCGACTATGATGCGCGCAGTATCGTCGTCTATCAGGCGTATAGTCCGCTGATTGCGCTACCAGCGGCCAAGGCGCAACGTTTCACACCGCCCTTCTCGCTCACCCGCATGACATGGATCAAGCCGTCGTTCCTGTGGATGATGGAGCGCAGCAACTGGGGGCGTAAATCAGGGCAGGAACATGTGCTTGCGGTTCGCATCAGCCGCACCGGCTGGGAAGAAGCGCTGTCGCATGCCGTGCTGACCAGCTTTGCCCCCGGCGTCTATGCGGATCGGGATGAGTGGCAGCGGCAGGTGGAGCAGGCGCGTGTGCTGGTGCAGTGGGACCCCGAACGCGGCCTGCGTGGTGAGGGTCTGCCGTATGACAGCATCCAGGTGGGGATCAGCCGCCATCTCATCGAACGCTATGTCAACGAGTGGATACAGGAGATACGCGACATCACGCCGCTGGTCCGCTCGCTGGCGACGCAGATTGCGGCAGGCGAAGCGCAGAGAGCGCGCCAGAAGCTCCCCAACGAGCGGCTGTATCCTGTTCCTGATACCATCGCCCGCCGGTTAGGGATACCGCTGACAAGCAGGTGATCAGGCGTTGCCGAAGATGAGGGCAGCGATAAAGACCAGAGCGCCGCTGCCCATCACCTGGAAGATGGAGAGGCCCCAGCTTGTGCCAAAGAAGCGGTGGCGAAT
>JBDTAI010000118.1:0-3799 GCA_039924685.1 Ktedonobacterales bacterium | reverse complement strand
CCATGCCAGCACCTTGAGGTTGGGCAGGCGCGTGTGCATCGCGTCGGCAAAGGCGCGCGCAAAGGGCGCCAGTGTGTCGGGGATGCTGCCGTCGCTGGTGAGCGGGCCAACATGCGCAAAGACATAGGCCACCTGCTCACGCTCCAACTGGTTCGCCAGCGCGTCATAGTCGGCCTCACTATGCTGAACGCCCACCCAGGTATGTTCCAGCCAGACGGCGTTATGCCCCTGGTTGAAGTGCGCTCCGGCGTAGCTCGTCACCGTCTGGCTGACGCGCCAGTAGCCATACGCACCGACGCCCGCCAGCAACATGGCAAGCGTCAACAGCGTCCACACAGCGCCCTTGACGAAGCGTCGCAGGTTGCTGCGCCTGCTGACCCCCGGAACAGCGGCGGATGAACCGCCGTCTGCCTTCTTCGATGTGGAAAGCGGCCAGACTGGCGGGCGCGTGCGTCGCTCGCGGGCCTTTAGCGCCATTGCTTGCCCCTCTCTCGATGCTGCCCATGCTCACCACAATACCCACGCTATGCGCCTACACCGCGCCGCCTGCTAGCTCTATATAGATAGGCGCACTTCATGAGGCGCTACGCCGGTTGTGCTCGTCAAGCGCCTCGTTGGCAAGGCGGTCGGCGTGCGCATTCAGCCCGCGCCGCACGTGCGCAAAGGTGACGTTCGGCAGGCCAGCGGCCAGCGCCCGCGCCTCCTGATAGAGCGGAGTCAACTCGGCGTTCTTCACCTTATACGTCCCGTTCATCTGCTGCACCAGCAGATCGCTATCCATATAGACGAAAACGGCGACGGGATTGTACTGTTTGACGGCCTTGAGTCCCAGAATCAGCGCGCGATACTCCGCCTGGTTGTTTGTCAGCACACCCAGATAGAGCTTGCCCTGCGCCACCAGCGCGCCATCGGCGTCCTCTATCACCACACCCGCCGCCGCCTGCCCCGGGTTGCCACGAGAGGCGCCATCGGTGTGCAGAATCAACTGCCCACCAGCGGCGATAGATGCCGTGTCCGGCGCCATATGCTCCACCTCTGTCTCCACCTGTCTCCCGTCAATCGTCCGCCTGTTCTCCACCACTCTATGATCATGTAGAGGGCAGCGGCGTGCTATGATCCTGCTCACACACGGCGCCCAAAAGGCTACACGGACCACTGGCGGCGCCGTGATGCTGGCGCAACATCTGCAACGTGGGATATAATATCACGTTGGCGGGCGCCATCAGCCAGGTGACACATATGTCCAAACGATGCGTGACGGGTGAACGAGGCATGGCGCCAGAAAAGGAGCAGCGCGTGAACGCATATGAGCAACTGGTCGCAATTCGGGAGCAGCTAGAACTCAACGGCGCTCATGAAGATAGTATCGCCCTGGTGGAGAAGTTCATCCAGCGCGCCGAGTTCGAGCGCAACAGCGCAACCTCTGTCGCACAGATTATGATGGTGCGTCACCTGCTGCGCCAGCGTGAGGCGCTGGACAGCCATGCGATCTACGATGACCTGCAAGAGTTGATGTCGGGCTTCGAGGCACGGCGCAGCGCCCGCACGGCGGGTGATGTGCGCCCAGCCTGGGAAGAAGAGAAACAGCCGCGCCCCAAGAGCTACTATCAGGCGCTCAAGGCGCGCAAGCGCGAACAAACCGACCAGCCGGACAAAGGCTAGCGAACAGCACAACAGAATGTCCCGTGCAGCCGTCGGCGATGGATCGTCGGCGGCTTCATCATAGGGTGGCATAGGGTGGCATAGGGTGGCGCCCAGCGCTACTGCGTAATTTGGCGCCGCCTCGTCGCTTTTCGTGCTACCGACAGGATCGCTGGCGCGTATAGAGGTTAGCGATTCACAACCATTGCTACACAGGCGCCCACATGGCTGTTAGCCACAACGCCAGCGGGTGAGGAGTTGACCAACAATGTTTTCACGTACACGCCCAAGCTGGTATAAGCCAGACATTGGCCTTGCCACACGCATGTTCCTGGTGATGGCGATTCTGGTCGGTGTTTACGTCTTCTTCGGCTTCTTCCTTTTCGAGTTCGTCCGCGTCAATTTGGTCGTGCTGATTGTGTTTGCAGCGATCATCGCAGGCGCGCAACTCTTCTTCGCCGACAAGATCGCCCTGCTCTCGATGGGCGCGCGTGTGGTGAGTGAGCAGGAGGAACCGGAACTGCACGACATCATCGGGCGGCTGGCGATGCAGGCCAACCTTCCCAAGCCGCGCATCGCCATCGTCAATACCAGCATCCCCAACGCCTTCGCAACGGGCCGCGACAAAAATCATGCGGTGGTGGCGGTGACAACCGCACTCAAACAGCAGCTTCCGCCGCAGGAACTCGAGGCGGTGCTGGCCCACGAACTGACGCACATCATCAACCGCGATATGCTGGTGATGACCATCGCTACCTTCTTCACGATGGTGGCTGGCCTGCTTACACGCAGCCTGCTCTGGTCGGGCATGATGGGCGGCTATGGCGGTGGGTACGGGCGGCGCAACAACAACAACGATGGAGGCGGAGTGATCATCATCACGCTGCTGGTCTCGGCGATTGTTGCAGCCATCAGCTTCGTCCTGGTGCGCACGCTCTCGCGCTACCGCGAACTGGCGGCAGACCGTGGCTCGGCGCTGATCACTGGCTCGCCGGAGCATCTGGCCTCGGCGCTGCTGCGCATCAGTGGCAAGATGGATAACCCAAACTCAGGCATTCCGCAGGCGGACTTCCGCCAGGCGAAGAGCGTGAATGCGCTCTTCATCGTGCCTGCAATACGTGGCGAGTCGCTCTCCTCGCTGTTCTCCACCCATCCTTCCACCGAAGAGCGGGTGAAGCGCCTGCAAGCGATGGCGGAGCAGATGGAACGCGGCCCACACTAAGCGACCTTACCCCTACCCTTCCCTTCGGGAGCGCCCTACGGATTGCAGCCGCTCCGCATGCCATCGCATGCTTCTCGCTTCGCTCGCGGGGCTGCCCTGCTCCGTGCGCTCCACGCGCGCTTCTCGTTGCGCTCGCGCAGGCGTCTCCCAGTGGGAGAGGGGTGACTGGTGTGCAGGGCGGTGACGCGCATGAGCGTGGGTGGTTGACGTGAAGTTGACGTGAAGGGGGCAATCGCTATGGGATTCTTTGATACGCTGTTTGGGCGACAGAAGCCGACGCCGATGGGGCCAGAGAAGCTCTTTGCCATCTCGACGGCAGAGGTAGCCCTGGAGGCCGAGCAAAACCTGACGCCGACAAACACGGCGGCGATCTGCTTCAAGGGCATGGCATCCGGCCCCTTCACACAGATGCAGGCCGAGCTCGAACAATTACTGCAACTCTCAAGCCATGACGATCAGTTGACCGTCAAGCCCTATAATGACGAGTTCGACTATCGCTGGTTCATCTTCTCAGGCGCGAACTTTCAGGCGCTGGTGACGGCGCTTCACATTGCCAGCCAGACCCTCGTAGACAAAGGCTATCAGAGTACACTGCTCTTCGCCATCTTCCCATTCACATCTGCCCAGGGCCACGAGATGTACTGGATGTACAACTACAAGCGCGGCATGTTCTATCCCTTTGTCCCGCAGACCGATGCGCATGACCGCACGCACACCCGCAACAACCCCGAAGAGATGCGGCTGGCAACCGCAATGAAGCAGGAATTGCCCATCGACCCGGAATATGAACGCTGGTTCCCCGTCTGGAATCTGCCCTTCTAGCCTGCCTGCCCAGTCTGCCCTGCCAGACAGCCACACACCGCGCCCGCCCACTCCTAACCCCAGCGCATGGGCTGCGTATGGAATGGTAGACACCACACTTACAGCGATAGGGAG
>JBDTAI010000117.1:0-16088 GCA_039924685.1 Ktedonobacterales bacterium | reverse complement strand
GGCATGGGAACGGCGGGCCAACGTGCGGCTGGCGGGGGCCTATGTCACCACCATCGGCATGCAGGGAGTAGCGAATGTTGGCGTCAGCGGCGTCTGGCGACCCACGCTTTTCATTGGCGCGGCGTTCCTGGCGCACACGGAATGGCGGCAACGCGATGCCGTCATCTGTCATGAACTGGGCCATATGCGGCTGCGTCACCTGCCGCTCAACGTGCTCATGAATGCGCTGTCGGCGGCGCTGTTTATCGCGCTGCTCTGCGTCGTAGATCTGCGGCAGTTGCTGGCGCCCTTCACCACCATTGCCGAGCCGATCCCTTCGCTGGCGAGCACAATACCTGGCGCGCTGATCGGGCTGGCATGGATCATTATCTTCCAGTTTGACCACTGGCGGCGGCGCCAGAGCGAGTTCATCTGTGATTCCTTCAGCGCGCAACTCACCGGCGATCCGCTGGCGATGGCGGTGGGGCTGCACACCGTCGTCTCGCTCAACGGCCAGCAGATGATGCGCCGCGCCGGACGTACCGATACGCACCCACGACCGCTGGATCGCGTCAACGCGCTGGTGGCGGAGCTAGCGGCAGGCTCGGCGCCAGCGCCCTGGGCTTTTCTGCCCGTTCCGGCAGAGACACAGTTCCGACTGGCGGGTCATGCGCTCACCGCGCCGCTCACGGCTGAAACGCCTGTCCCCGCGCCCGTGCCAGCGTCCCCCTATCCACCACTGCCGCATCCGGCGCTGGCATATGTTCCCAGCAATGCCGATGTTTCACGTGAAACATCGGGGGTCGCGCCGCTCTTCCCTCCACTACCGCTTGATCTTGCGCTTGATCCCTCACTACACCTCGACCCCTCGCTGCACATAGCAGCCGACAATGAAGGAATTCCCTTCAGGTGAGGCAGGCGCCTCGGCGACGTGATACCATGCTGGGATGCATACTCCATCAACCCTTACCCGTGTCATGGCGCATCCGTTCGTGCGTGGCGCGCGCGATACGCTGCCGCTGATGCCCGGCGACATCCCCGCCGGACTTGTATATGGCGTTGCGGCTCGCAGCGCCGGATTGCCGCCCTGGCTGGCGCAGGCAATGTCAGCAGTAATCTTCGCCGGGTCAGCCCAGTTCGCCGTCGTCGCGCTGGCAGCCACAGGCGCCTCGGCAGGAGTGATTGTGCTGACCGCCGCACTGCTCAATCTGCGCCATATGCTCTATGGAGCCTCGCTCGCGCCATTTCTTCGTGATGCGCCACGCCGCTGGAAGATCGTCCTCGCCTATCTGCTCACCGACGAAACCTATGGTGTAGTGATTGGCCGCCTCGCCCCGATGTCGCAGTCAGACCGGCTACGTTATATACTTGGCTCTGGGCTGACGCTGTGGATTTGCTGGCAGGGCAGCACGCTCATCGGCGTGGTGATCGGCTCTGAGGTTCCCGCCAGCCTCTCGCTTGATTTCGCTGCTACGCTGACCTTCGTCGTGCTGCTGGTTCCACTGCTGACGGAGCGGGCGCGTGTGGGAGCCGCTGTCGCCGCCGCGCTGGTCGCTGTCGTCGCCTTCAACGCGCCGTTGCGGCTCGGGTTGATCATTGCCACGCTGGCAGGAGTAGCTGTTGGGCTGGTGACAGATTGGCGCAAGAAGCCTGCGTCTGCGGCGCGTTCAGACGAGATAACCGCCGGGATATCACTTTCCTCGCCTCCTGCGCAGGTGGATGATGCTGATCACGATGAGCAGCTCGTCAAGGAGGTATGAAGCGATGTCGTCGGCTACACTGCTGGCGTTGACGATCAGCATCATTGCTATTGGTCTGCTGACCTTCCTGATGCGGCTGGCGTTTCTCTGGTCATCATCGCGCTCGTTGCTGCCTCCCAATATCGAGCAGGCGTTGCGCTTCGTGCCGCCTGCCGTGCTGACGGCGCTGATCGTCCCTAATCTCTTGCGTCAGAGCGGCTTCTTCATCCCATCCATTGATATAGCCAGGTTGATCGCGGCGCTGGTGGCGCTGGTCGTCGCCTGGCGCACGCGGCGTATCGTCGTCACACTTGCCCTCGGCATGGCGACACTCTGGCTACTCACCTTCCTGCGGTTGTGAAATCGCATCATTCACCTCGTTTTCGCCTCGTTGTACCGCAGTATACGGATCTATCAGTGTTTCACGTGAAACGTGCCTTCCCATCACTGGGATCACTGGGGGCGCATCGCTGTGAGCAAGTCGGCCTGGGCCAGCAGGGACCGCAGGCGCACGCGCTCACCCTCACCCAGCGGCGCCAGCGGACGACGCGGCTCGGCGCCATAGTGTGCGACGAACTGCAACGCTGCTTTCAGTCCCGCCACACCATAGCCCGACGTGACGGCGGTATTGACAGGGATCAACTTTGCCTGAAGCACGCGCGCCTCGGCCAATTCACCGCGTTCACAGAGATCGAAGAGGCGCAGGCACTCGCGGGGAGCAATGTTTGCCAGCGCCGCAATCGCGCCACAGGCGCCAACTGCATAGGCAGGCAGCAGGAATCCTGCGCTGCCCGCCAGCACGGCAAATCCCTCATGCGCGCCTGCCACCACCTCGGCCAGCTTCGCCAGATTGCCTGAGCTATCCTTTACGCCGATGATGTTGGGGTGCGCCGAGAGCATGATGATTGTTTCAGCGTCGAGGTCCACTCCGGCGGCGTTGGCGGGCATGTTGTAGATCATTACCGGCAAGGGGCTGGCATCGGCCACGGCCAGATAGTGCGCGCGCTGCACAGCGGGTCCCATCCTGCCGCCATAATGATGCGGTGGCAACACCAGCGCCACATCGGCGCCTGCCTCCGCCGCCAACCGGCAAAGCGCAATTGTCTCACGGGTAGACTGCGCGCCCGCGCCTGCCAGCACCTGCGCATCCGCTCCTACTGCGTCGCGGATGGCGCTGATCACCGCGCGCCGCTCATGCAGATCGAGGTGAACCGCCTCGCCATTCGATCCCAGCGCCACCACATTGCGTATCCCCGCCTGCCGCAGCCGCCGGATATGCTCACGCAGTGTCGCCACATCCAGTTCTTCATCCGCGCCAAAGAACGTCGGCACTGGCGGGTAGATGCCCCGTATCTCAATCGCGTTCATCGTCTGTTTTCTCCTCTCGTGGATATGGCTCAAGTCGCTCGCTGCCATTGAAGTAAATCAGATGGCCCGGCTCGTCGGCAAGCCACACCTCTGTCTCCCAGGCAATCTCGCCCAGGTAACGTCCCATCGCCTGGCGTGTGAGGAAGGCAGTGATGAAAACCAGTGGCACACGGCAGCCGTTGAAGATGGCTTCAAGTTCGCTCTTGCGCCTGGCATTGATGGGACCATGTGATGTTACTGCCTCAATCAGCGCCAACCATCCTTGTTCCTCGTTATAGACAATCACATCTGGCGCCTTGCCGTGCGCCTCAAGCGTCACACCAAGTGATGCGAGTCGTTCTCCATCAAAGTAGATACGCTTGTTTTCCGCATCACCAATAGCGATCAATACTCCATCGGGAACAAAACGTTCTGCGAATTCATGGATGATCTTCTCGATGAGGACATTCTGCCCTCCCGGTGAGAGCGTAAGTGTTTCGCCGCTGTTCAACCGCAAGGGGATACGCGCCATGAAGCGTTCCTGCGCATATCTTTCCTGCAAGGTCGGTTTCATCTGAAGATAGCGGCGAAGCTCTGTATCCCATACTGGCGTTCCATAGGTCTTCAAGAGCGCCAGTGCATTCGGCTCGATCTGATAGACGGTCTGACCGCTGTTGATGGGACGGCCTGGATTGTCAGGATTGATGCGAACGAGCGCAGCATCAAGAAATTGGTGGCGTGTCTGACGGCGCACGGTTTCGCGTGTGTTGGGCGCATAGGTTTTGCCGTAGTGCTGCGTAAAGAAGTCCATCAAGGGTGTAACGCCACGCAACGGCTCCGTTGCCATCGCCCATGAAGCACCCGGCGCCAGATCAAGTAACCCTAACAGCGTCAGCGCCGAACGTTCATTCTGCTGTGCGCGCGGGAACCCAAGCTGCTTCACGATGTCTCTGGCCTCGTCAATGCGTTGCTTCGCCAGCGCCGGGTCGCGTTGCGGTTCATCACTCACCAATCCTGTCTCCTCTCGGACAAGCGTATCGAGCTGCGCCTGATTCTGTGGCCGTCCAATTGCTACGCGCTTGCCCAGACGCGCAAGTGCCTCGCGTGATGGAAAGCGCAATGCGCGCAAATCGGCTGCATTGACCTGGGTATGCCCACTGAACTGGCGGAAATACATGTCCACCAATGTTGAGTTGAGAAACGCGGCTAGCCCATGCGCCAGTGCTGCGGGCAACCCATGCCCATTGGAGTGAAAGTAGTTGAGGTGATTCTCGAAGCCAACCAGCGGGCCAGGAGTGGCGCCCTCTGGATAGACCGTGGCGACGATACGCCGCTGTTCCTCTTTGCTGGAGAAGCGCCGAACCAGCACATACGTTTCATTGGGAATCAGCAGTTTGGCCGTCGTATCCGTCACCTGGAGTGCGACCGGTTTCTTGCCATTCCTGGACTTCGGCCAGCAGACCTTGCCTTTATCCAGATGCGCAGGGTAGAGCAACGGCGCGGCGCCCTGCTCCCACTCCCAGTGCAGGGCATCTTTTGCGCGGAAGTCTATGACGCGCCCTGTAGAAACGTTCACGCCAACGTCTTCGAGCGCATACGGCAGGCTGGTTAACGTTGTAGTAGCGCGCAAACTGAGTTCATCAGGCGCAACATGAATGACGGCGCTTGTATCGTCAGGATGGACAACCTGCGCATAGGTGACTTTCTGGGTCAAGGGATGGCTGTCGTCCGCCCCGGAACTGGCGCTGATCGTCACCTGCGCGGTTGCCGCCACGGGATGTTTTGATGCTTTCAGGATCACTGTCTCTTGCAGCGTCGCGTCGGCGGCGAACGTCTCCTGGCGGGACTCAAAGAGGTGAAGCCGCTGCACTGTCATGGTAGAGAGCAGTTCGCGGCGAAAACGCTTGAAATAGACGCCGTTACAGAAGCTGCGCGGTGTGATGGCCACCAGTTCGCCATCTGGCGCCAGCAACCGCAAAGCCAGCGTCAGAAAGCCGGTATAGAGATTGGTTTCCTCGATGCCAGCCGAGTGTAACAGTCGGCGCTCTGGCGAATCCAGGCGAATCTTGCGGTACGGTGGGTTGAGGATGGCGCAGGTTATTGGCGTCGCTCCAGAGAAGGATGGAGAAAAGAGGCTGGGCGCCAGTTGTTCGACCGCATGGGCGATGAAATCCTGCTCGATGAGCCGACCGTCCCACGGTACACCTGATCGCTCACAGTGTTGTGCGCAAAGGTCGAGCGATTGCCGCACATACGGAGCCAGCGCCGGATCAAGCTCATAGGCAGTGACACGAATCGAGCGTGGCGGAATCTCCTGGCTGCACATGCGCTCGACCAGCGCAGCAAAGAGCGATCCCACACCCGCACCTGCGTCGAGAATATGCGCATCGTCTTGCTGGCGTTCCACCATATCCGCCATGAGGCGCGCAGCCGACGCAGGCGTGAAATATTGACCCAGCCTGGCTTTGTGCTCCGTTGTCAGAGTTTGCGCTGCTTCCACGCGCAGCGCATCTATCTGGGTGAGTAGCCCAAAGGCGACAGTGTCGCCAGCATCCCATTGTTTCACATGAAACAATGGCGCCTGCGCAGTATTTGCCATCTCCGTGCCGTGTCGTGTTCTCGCCGCACGCGCCATAACACCAGCCCTCCCCTGTATCTCTATTGTAGTACGAGGGAGGGCCGTAGCAAAGGACGTATGTGCGACGGATTGCCAGCATCCCGGCAATCCGTTCGCCAGGCTAGGCGTTCGCTTTACCTGATGGCGCCTTTGCGGATGTTGTTTTCTTCGCCTTCGTCGCAGGTTGGCGTGGCGCCCCGTGAACGGCGGCTGTGGCTGTTGACCCGTTGGCGCTGGCGTTGCTCATGCGCTCGGGGCGGGCCAGCACGGCGGGATCGCTGCCGATGATGTCGAGGAAGCGGATCGCCTGACGGATGCCGTGGTAGAAGTTGGGCAGGTGGAACTTCTCGTTCGGCGCGTGAATATTGTCGTCGGGCAGGCCCGTTCCCATGAAGACGACCGGCGCATGCAGAATGCTATCGAAGAGCGCGCCGATGGGGATTGAGCCACCCTCACGCTCGAAGACCGGCGGACGGCCCCACTCCTGCTCCAATGCCCGCTCGGCGGCGCGCATATAGATGTTATCCACTGGCACGAGCACACCCGCGCCCGCATGCACTGGCCGCACCTCCATCGTCACGCCCGTCACCTGCGGATCGTTCAACTCGGCGACTCGCGCCTGAAGCAGCGGCAGTACGTCGTCGGGGGCGATCTCTGGCGGCAGGCGCAGGCTAACCTTCGCTGTCGCTTCGGCGGGAATCACCGTCTTGGCGCCCTCATCCACGAAGCCGCCCCGGATACCGTGAACTTCGAGCGTCGGGCGTGCGCCGAGGCGCTCCAGCGCTGAATACTGCTGCTCGCCGGGGAGGACGTCAACGCCCATCTCACCCTTCAGCAACGCGGGCGCGTCAATCGGACTGCGCTTCCAGAGGTCGCGCTCCTCATCGCTGAGAGGACGCAGCATCGCGTAGAGCTGCGGGATGGTGATTTGCCCGTCAGGCCCTTTGAGGCCAGCCAACACCCAGGCCAGCGCCTGAATCGGGTTGGGCGCCACACCGCCGAACGCGCCGGAGTGCAGATCGTGTTTCGCGCCCTTCGCCACAATCTCCGTATAGATGATGCCACGCAGGCCATACACCAGTGACGGAACGCCTGGCGCGGGCATGCCAGTATCGGCGACCAACGCCACATCGCAGGCCAGCCGATCCGGATGTTCGCGCACATACGCCTCGATGGCCTCGCCACCAGCCTCTTCTTCGCCCTCGATCAACACGCGCACATTCACCGGCAGGCCGTGATGGGTGTGCATCAGCGCATCGAGCGCCTTGAGCAGCCCGAACATCTGCCCCTTGTCGTCAACCGCGCCACGGGCATAGATGTTGTCGTTGCGCACCTCCGGCTCGAAGGGATCGCTCACCCAGAGGTTGCGCGGGTCCACCGGCTGCACATCGTAGTGACCATACAGCAGCACCGTGGGTTTGCCCGCGGCCTCGAGCCACTCACCATAGACCAGCGGATGGCCCGCCGACTTGATCAGGTTGACATTTTTGAGGCCAATCGCCTCCATCTGGTCCGCTACAAACGTTGCCGCGCGGCGCACATCTTTCTGGTGGCTGGGTAGTGTGCTGATACTGGGGATACGCAGCAGGTCTTTCAGTTCATCGAGGAAGTCGCCGCGGCGCTGCTCCACGTAGGCGAGCGCCGTATCTACCGTCGGAGGGGTCGTCTGTGTCATAGAACGTGATCCTTTGCCATTAAGCGGAGTGTCTGTGAACAGGTCGGTACCTGTCACAACGTGGTGGCAAGGCTCATCGTACCAGCGATGGGCCGCCGCTGTCCATAGGTTGCGCGCTGTCGCTGGCATGCGGGACACCCCTCACGGCACGAACAGCGTGACGATGGTGATCACGGCTGCCAGCCCCATGCCCGCACAGGTGATGATGCCCACGATGTTCGAGAGGCGCCCGTTGGTGAAATCGCCCATGATGCGCTTGTTGTTGGCGACCAGCAGGATCAGCGCCAGCAACGGCACAGCCACGATACCATTGATTACTGCCGCATAGACCAACGCCTGGATCGGGTTGACGCCAAAGAAGTTGAGCGCCAGGCCGATCAATGTTGAGGCGGCAATCACCGCATAGAAGCCACGCGCCTGCCACAGCGGACGCGCCAGTCCCTCGCGCCAGCCGAACGCTTCGGCCACACCATAGGCCGCCGAGCCAGCCAACACCGGCACGGCGAGCAACCCTGTTCCGAGAATGCCCATAGCAAAGATCACTTCGGCGATAAAGCCCGCATGTGGGAAGCCCTTCACCAATGGCTCCAGCGCCTGCGCGGCCTGCGCCGCTGTCGCTATGTTGGTGATGTTGTGTAGGTGGAGCGTTCCATTGGTCGCCATCACGATGAACCAGAACGTCACCGTGGCGGCAAGCATGCCGAAGATCGTGTCAAGCCAGAGTCCTTTGAGCTGACCATTGAGCAGTTTCTTACGGCGCTCAATAGCGTGGACACTGCGGCCTTTTGGTGGGCTGCTGCGCTGCTGCTGCGACGCCTGGGGATGTTTGCGCTCCTCTATGAGTTCCTCTTCTTCAACCTCCTCGGATGCCTGCCAGAAGAAGAGATAGGGGCTGATGGTGGTGCCGATGATTGCCACGAGCAACGCCAGATAGGCGGGAGTCGGCTCGATGGTGGGAATGATCGTCGCCCGTAGCAATGCCAGCCAGTCGCCGCCAATCAGAATGCCCGTCGCCACATAGGCCAGCAGCGAGAGCGCCAGAAACTTCAACACCTGGGCATAGTAGCGGTATGGCACAAAGATTTCGAGCGCCAGCACGCCCAGCGAGATCACCACCAGCATGACGACGAACGGAGCGCCAGGGACGAGCAACTGCACCGACGCCGCCATCGCGCCGAGGTCCGCGCCGACGTTGATCGTGTTGGCGAGAAAGAGTAACGCGACCGCCGCATAGAGGATGCGCCGACTGTAGCAGCGCCGCAGCACGCCCGCGATCCCTTGCCCCGTCACGATACCGATGCGCCCACACATCTCCTGCACGACGATCATGAAGGGCAGCAGATAGAGCGCCATCCACAGCAGCGCCGGACCATACGCTGCGCCTGTCTGTGAATACGTGCCGATGCCGGAGGGATCGTCGTCGGCGGCACCCGTGATCAGCCCCGGCCCCAACACGCGCAAGAAGCGATTGATCTCGCGCAGGAAGTGGGGCTGGCCGCGCTGCTGGCGCAAGACGCGCCGCAAGTCGTTCACTCCACCTCCACCACGCTGGTTGACTCGCCGCGCTGGCCCAGGCGCATCCTGTGCATCTTGCGTCGCCTCATTGCCTGATGGGGAATCCGATGGAGTAGTCGTCGCCATGTCGCGCCTCCCACCATACGAGCATTGAGCAAATTGAGCCATGGGAACTGTCCGGCGTTCCATTCTCATCAGTATACTAGCAGGCGCGGCGCCAGTCTGTCTAGCATATATCGAGTGGTTCCGCGCTCATGCTGCGATACCGCAATCCCGCAACAGCAGAAGCGCCATTGTTCAGTGTTTCACGTGAAACAGCGCAAGCGCGACTGAAGCAAACCCTTGCGCGCCGCCCGCAACGGACGGCTCTACAACAGTAGCGAAACCCTCTACCTGCGGCGCAGCACGCGCTTGACGAGCCTGTCGAGTGGCAGCACGTCGTCGGTTCCCAGGAAGTGCGAGACGCCGAAGTAGACGCCCGCCGCGCCGATGATGGCTACCGTCAGCCGCAGGATTTCTTTGGCTGACTCCGTCTTGGAGGTGGCGCCCATCGGCAAGACGATGAGCAGCACATAGTAGATCAGGAGCGCCACAAGCCCCATCGCCACACTCGCCGCCACCACATTCAGTATGTAGACACCAAGCGCCTTGAGGTCGAATCCCGCCAGCCGTGGACGCAGCAACAGCAACAGCACCAGCGCCTCGCCCAGCCACGCCAGCGACGACGCCAGCGCCAGCCCGCTCGATCCCCAGGGCAGCAGCAGAATGCTCATGCCGATGGCGAACATGAATTGCAGGATGCTCACCTGCGTCGGCGTGCGCGTATCTTGCAGCGCATAGAAGCAGCGTGTCAGGATTTCGACCAGCGAGAGGCCGGTCAGCCCGATGGCGAAGTAGATCAGCGGTTGAGTCGTCAACGGCAACTTCGTCAAATCGAACTGGCCATGCGCCAATAGCACGCGGCTGATCGGGTCCGCCAGCACAATCAGCCCGATAGCGGACGGCACGGCGAGATAGATGATGCCTTGCACCGCGCGCAGGATCGTGCGGCGCAGACGCTCCCATTCCTGCGTCGCCACAAGAATCGCCAGTGTGGGGAAGGCCGCCTGCGAGACCGCCATGCCAAAGATACCATTGGGCAACATCACCAGCGTGAAGGCCGTTACATAGCCATACAGTGCGCCACTTTGATGCAGCGTCCCCAGCAAATCGCGGTTGACGAAGACTGAGATATAGAGAATAGCGGCGTTGAGCAGACGCGGCGCCATCAGGCGGCCAATCTCGCGCACACCGGGATGGACAATATCCAGCGTCGGGCGATAGGTCATCTTCGCGCGCATCAGGCCGGGAATCTGGACGGCGAATTGCAGGGCGGCGCCAACCACCACACCAAAGGTGGGGCCGTAGATGCCCAGGGTGGCGCCACTGCCGAAGATATGGCCATAGAAGTGGTAGCGGTTATCGAGGTCGGTGGCGAGGATGCCGCCAATGAGGCTGCCCGTATAGATGACCTGACCGATAGCAGGCAGCACGAACGATTGCCGCGCCTGAAGGATGGCGACGGCGATGGTGGCGCCACCCAGAAAAATCGGCTGGAGCAACATCACCCGCGTCAGTTCGACGATCATCGGGCCTTCACACCGGGCGCCACAGTTGAAGAAAAAGGGTGGCATGAGCAGTGGTAGCAACTGCGGCGCGAAGATGATGCTGACGACGCAGAAGACCACCAGCAGCGCCAGCGCCAAGTTGAGCGCGGCGCTGGCCACATGCCAGGCAGTTTTCCTGTCATTCCTGGCAAGATAGCTGGTGAAGACGGGAATGAACGCCGAGGCCAACGCGCCACCGGAAACAATGCTGAAGATTGTGTCGGGCAGCGTGAAGGCGTTGGTGAAGGCGTCGGCCTGGAAGCCGTTGCCAAACGTGGCGGCGAAGAGCGACGTGCGTCCGAGGCCCAGTATACGACTGATCAGCAACGCCGCCGTGACGATGGTGGCGGCGCGGATCAGGTTGCCAGAGCGCAGCGCCCGCAACTGCACCGAGGGCTGTGCATCCACCTCGATGCCGTCGTTGGGGAGCGCCTGCGCCGAGGCTGCTGCCCCTGCCAGCGCGCCGACTGAACCCGCAGGTGTGCGGGGGGCGCGAATGCCCTTGCCCGATGCGCCGGGACGCAGTGGCACGGCGGCGATCTTGCCGGTGCCGGTGAACTCGCCCAGGCTGATGCCAGGGAATGACCGCTCCATCATCGAGTCGAGGTCGTAGCCATCATACGGCGCCGCTGGCGTACCATTGGCGCCCTCACCGGGACTGGCGGGCGGCACGGGCAGACGCATACTGGCGCGGTCCCACGGTGGATTGTAGGCGTCTTCATCTGCGGCTCCCCTGAAGGCGCCCGGTCGCTCATTGGCGTTGTTGCGTGGCGGCTGACCGGCGCCATTCCTGGCGCCGTTGCCCCCATTGCCATCTGTCGGCTGGGCAAATTGGTCAGGCTGCGCTGATTGGTCGGGCCGTCTGCGGGCGCCGCCGGTCCCCCCTTGCGTCGCCGAAGGGGGAATCTGTCGCAGGTACTCTGGGTCCACCGTATGCCGCCTTCCGCTGTCTGCTGGTCCGATTCTCATGCGCTCGTCAGGTCTATCCTCACGCCATGCTGTATCGTCTCGTGTAGAGTATCTATGAACTGTGTTGAGCGTCTCTTACTCACTCACATATCCCACGCCGGCCATCCGCAATACCTGCTATACCTGCTCCTGCTATACCTGTGGCGTATCTGGTACGCTGGATGCGTTGCTTTTGTGGCGCCGGGTGGGCGCAGATGGGCTGGTAAGATGCGGAACAGCGCCGATCAGCCGCCTATGCCCTGTGTCTGATAGCAGGCATCATACCATCCCACCGGCTTGGGGACAATGCGATTCCCCCAAAGAGTGGAAACGAATCAGCGCGCCCGGATGGGTAGTGGTCGTGCGTCACATTCTGGACGTTTTCCGCAGTAGATAGCAGTATCTACACGACGCAACAGGCGCTGGATATTGCAAGACACGTCACACTCGGATATAGTTGAACTACAGGTTTGTGGATAGCGATGAGAGGGGCGCACGCGATGGCGCGCAGTACGACGGTTCCCCGCCCGCAGCCCACGCATGAGGGCGCACGCGATTACGACGATTACGACTATCAGGACGAGCAGGGCGAACACTGGGGTGGGCGGCTGCTGGTCGAGGTACTCGAAGTTGCCGTGCTGACACTGGTGATCTTTCTGGCGGTGCGGCTGCTGGTGCAGAATTACCAGGTGGATGGGCCAAGCATGCAGCCCACACTCTATACCAGCGAATACATTCTGGTCAACAAGGTGGACTACTATGTCGGCGCTCCCCAGCGTGGCGATGTGATCGTCTTCCACTTTCCGCTCGACCCCTCGAAAGACTACGTGAAGCGCGTGATCGGCTTGCCAGGCGACACGGTGACGGTGGACGCCAGCGGCATCGTGACGGTGGACGGCGTGCGGCTCGATGAGCCATATGTCAACGATCACGACAACCCCTATCGCCCGCAAACCTGGAAGCTGGACGCCAATCAATACTTCGTGCTGGGCGACAACCGTGGCGATAGCTCCGATTCGCGCGACTGGGGACCCGTGCCCCGCTTCGACATCGTCGGCAAGGCCGATCTCGTCTACTGGCCGCTCAACGATGTCCACATTCTGCACGACTGGTCGGGTATCTACGGCAGGGTTCACCCCTGATCGCAGAGGATGGTGGGCATGGTGGGCATGGTGGGCATGGTGGCATGGTGGCATGGTGGCATGGTGGCATGGTCCGGCCAGCGGCTGAAGTCCTGCGGACGCTCCGATCCTCTCTGCACGGCCTGGAGAAATGGCGCGCATACGTGCTGTACGTGTAGCCGTGTGAACGCCCGCGCGAAATGGTGGATATGTCATGGCGGAACAGACGCAAGCCTCACAATCGTCACAATCGTCACAGTCCTCACAATCGTCACAATCGTCACAGTCCTCACAGTCGTCACAGTCCTCACAACCGTTGCTGGCCGATCTGCGCAAGGAGGACGCGCCTGCTCCTAGCGGCGGCGCAAGAACGCTGTCCTCACAACCGTTGCTGGCCGATCTGCGCAAGGAGTATATGCGGCGCGGGTTGAGCGAGAGTGACCTCGATGCCGATCCCATCCGCCAGTTTCAGACCTGGATGGCGGATGCGCTGGCGGCGCCGATTCCTGAGCCGACGGCGATGACGGTGGCGAGCGTGGGCGCGGATGGCCGCCCCTCAGCGCGGATGGTGCTGCTCAAAGGGGTGAGCGCGGCAGGCTTCGTCTTCTATACCAACTACGAAAGCCGCAAGGGACGCGAACTGACGGCGACGCCCTGGGCCGCGCTGATCCTCTACTGGGCGGACCTCGAACGGCAGGTGCGTATCGAGGGGCATGTGGAGCGGCTGACGGCTGAAGAATCCGACGCCTACTATCACAGCCGACCGGAGGGTAGCCAGCTTGGCGCCTGGGCCTCGGCGCAGAGCCAGGTGATCGCCAACCGCGAGGCGCTGGAACGCAATCTGGCAGAGGTAGAGGCGCGCTATCAGGGGCAGCAGATAGCGCGTCCGCCACACTGGGGAGGCTTGCGGGTGGTTCCCGACACCATCGAGTTCTGGCAGGGACGTCCCAGCCGCCTGCACGACCGTCTGCGCTATCGCCTGCTCGACGACGGACGCTGGGATATCGAGCGCCTCTCGCCATAGAAGATAGAGATCGAGGGAGCGCGGAATGCTGGCGGCCAGGGCGGCCACCAGCTAAAGCCGCGCCTGCGCGGACTGGAGAAGATGGACTGCGACGTAGGGGCGTCTGGCGGGCGCCCACTCTTGCTGCATACTCCACATACGCTTTTCGTGGGTTCGATTGTTTTGGGAAGGATGACAGGATGGCGCTGTAGAGGTATCAGTGCTGGCCTGGACTCGAGCAGACATCATGGTGTTGGGATATTTACGTGGACCTGCCGCCACCACCACTCGTAGCGACATTGATGTAGGCAATATCACCAATCGTAATTGCCCAGACAATCATGAAAGCGATGCCCGTGTGTGTCACGCATCCTGCGGCACATCGCGCTTGGCGAAAAGCACCGCGCCGGGCTTGAGTTGTGTTCCGGCGGCGTACTGCCCCCATGCCAGCCGCTCTTGCCAGGCGCTCCCATCACCCGCCTCAGCCGGAGCAATGGCGAGCGTTGCGGCAATGGCTTGCGCCGCCGTCGGCAGGAAGGGCATACACGCAGCGCCAACGATACGTATACACTCGATCAGGTTGTAGAGTA
The DNA here is from genome assembly GCA_039924685.1 of Ktedonobacterales bacterium. Lineage (GTDB taxonomy): Bacteria > Chloroflexota > Ktedonobacteria > Ktedonobacterales > JADMIN01 > JBDTAI01. The sequence goes on along the minus strand of JBDTAI010000117.1, from coordinate 1,908 downwards.
CCGTCGCCAGCCGCGCATCGGCGCCGGACCGCTCCTGCTCGTCGGCGCCCTTGCTACGACGCTTCGCTAGTGTCCACGGCTCGCTCACCTCAACGTATTTGTTGGCCGCATCCACCAGTTCCCAGATCGCCGTCAGCGCATCGCGGGGCGCAAACCGCTGCATCGCCGCATCCACACGGCCCCCCAGTCCTTGCGCTGTCTCGATCAGCGCCGCATCGTCAACCGTCGCGGCTGCCTCCACCGCCGTTGGCACGCTGCCACCATAGTAGCGGCCCACCATGCTCACCACGCGATTGACCAGGTTGCCCAGCCGGTCAGCCAGATCGGTGTTGTTGACGCGGAGAAAGCGTTCCAGGCGGAAGTCGCCATCCTCGGTGGGTGGAACCTCGTGCAGCAGGTAGTAGCGCAGCGGGTCGGCGCCATACTGCTCGGCCAGCGCAACGGGATCGAGGATGTTGCCCAGCGATTTGCTCATCTTCTGCCCCTCGACGGTGATATAGCCATGCGTGAAGACCGCGGTTGGCGGCGGAGCTCCGGCAGAGAGAAGCATTGCGGGCCAGTAGACCGCATGGAAGCGCAGGATGCCCTTGCCGATCACCTGTGTGCGGTGAGAATTTTCAAGCCAGTAGCGGCGATAGAGTGGCCCCTCGTCGGCGTAGTCGAGCGCGGTGATATAGTTGCCCAGCGCGTCGAACCAGACGTACATCACCTGGCTGGCATCGCCGGGAACGGGGATGCCCCAGCCACGCGCCCGCGCCTGCGAACGCGAGACGCTGAAGTCTTCGAGTCCGCTGTTGATGAAGGCCAGCACCTCGTTCTTGCGCGTCTGCGGCGTCACCAATATCTTATCCGAGGTGATCAGGTCGCGCAGTTGGTCGCCATAGCGCGAGAGGCGGAAGAAATAGTTCTCCTCCTCCACCACCTCTGGCGGCGTCAGATGCTCTGGGCAGTTGCCGTCCACAAGCTCCGCCTCGGTATAGAACTGCTCGCAGCCGACGCAGTAGAGGCCGCGATAGGGGCGCGTGTAGATGTCGCCGTTGCGGGCGCACGCCTCCCACAGTTTCTCCACTCCTGCCCGGTGACGCGGATCGCTGCTGGTGCGGATGAAGTCGTCGAAGGAGAGCGAGAGCGGCCCACGTAGCGCCTCGAACGCCGCCGCATTACGATTCACCAGCTCCTGTGTCGGCAGCCCCTCGCGTTCAGCCGCCTGCACATTCTTCAGGCTGTTGTCGTCAGTGCCGGTGAGGAAGCGCGTATCCTCGCCGTTCAGCCGATGATAGCGCGCCAGCGCGTCGGTGAGGATGATCTCCAGCGCGAACCCTAGGTGCGGCTTCGCATTGACATAGGGGATCGCCGTCGTGATATACCAGGGGTCAGCCCGGCGCGGCGCGGCGGCTGATTTTTGAGGTGTTGTGCGTTTGTTTGCCATGAGAGGCTCACTTTCTTTGCGCTGAGGAAATTACCACTAAAAAAGCCGCCCGATGCTAGGCGGCCTGACAAGTGAGAGAGTGCGCGGGCATTTCAGGTAGCGGACAGCTTGCGGGACTGGCTGCGCGGGAGGCCGCGCATCCGCATCATCGTGCGTGCGCTGTTGCTGTTGCGGTTGGCTGATGTCGCTGATGTCGCTGATGTCATGACAGCCGCCGTATCCGTCATATCCGCTACTGTGCGTCTCGCTCATGCTCGCGGAGCTTGGCCTTCAGTATACCCCTACCACATCAAACTAGCAAGGCTCGTGAATGCTCCTCGTCTCCAGCACGCGCAGGCGCGGCGCACGATGGGCCACCGGCCCCAGCGCGCTTGAGCCGGTGGCCCATCGTGCGCTGACCACCCGCGTAACCTATCCGGCAGCCAATCCCTTGCCACCCAGGGGAGCAATCTCGATGCGCTCGATGCCAGCGATCAACG